>JACMQO010000186.1 GCA_014376935.1 Bdellovibrio sp. | reverse complement strand
GACCGTTGAGTTTCTTTTACAAGACGGAGAGTTCTATCTTTTAGAAGTGAACACGCGTTTACAAGTTGAACATCCGGTCACGGAAGAAGTTGTCGGCGTAGATTTAGTTAAGATGCAAATCTTAACGGCTGCCGATAAATTTGTTTTTAATTCAAAAGATATTCGTTTACCAAAAGGTCATTCGATTGAATGCCGCGTGTACGCTGAAAATCCATATATGAACGGCATGCCTTCGACCGGTAAATTAGGATCGATCGTTTGGCCCGAAGGCCCACGCCGTCGTTACGAATACGGATTTGATTCTGGTGATACGATTACTCCGTACTATGATCCGATGATCGCGAAAGTGATTGTATGGGATGAAACACGGCCGCGCGCCATACAAAAAATGATTCGTACATTACAAGATTCGGTGGTTTTTGGTGTTCACACAAATATCCCGTACCTGATTGAAATTTTAAGTCATGAAGAGTTTCAAGCCGGAACTATGACCACACGATTTGTCGAAACATTTTTTCCAGAAGGGCTTAAATCAAATCCAGAAAATGAAATGAAAGATGTGCCGGTAGAAATTTATAAAAAATTGATCGCGCAAACGGGCGGAGGCCAAGTTTCATCATCTGGTTCTAACATCGAAGCCAGTGCCCCATCGCCATGGCAAAGTTTCTGGAGAGGTATTTAAAATGTCGAACTCTATGAAACAGATTAAAGTTAAAATTGCAGGTGTTGAACGAACAGTTTTGGCTGAGGTGATTGATCAAAAACTTTGGTATAAAGTCGACAATCAAATTTTATCAGCCGATATCGCTGATTTTTCAGGTGGCTCACGAAAGCGCCAGGGTGCTGCGAAAAAATCATCGAATCAAATTTTAGCCCCGATGCCAGGTAAAATTACTAAGATTTTCGTCCAGGTTGGTGACGTAGTTTCTAAGTCTCAGATGCTTTTGGTTATGGAAGCGATGAAAATGGAGTACACTTTAAAGTCTGATCTAGATACCGAGGTCGAAAAGATCAACGTTAAAGTGGGTGATCAGGTCACTTTAGGAAATCTGCTGATACAGCTTAAGAAAAAAGAGATTTAAGAATGACGAAAGTCAAAATTGTTGAAGTCGGCTTACGCGACGGTTTACAAAATGAAACGACAAACTTAACCGTGAATCAACGTTTTGATTTGCTGGCAAAATTAATTGACGCCGGAGTTAAAAATTTCGAAATCGGTGCATTCGTTTCGGCCGAGTGGGTTCCGCAAATGGCGGTCACGAGTAAGTTAGTTAAAAAATACCTAACTAGCCCTTTAAATAAAAAAGAATTTTCGGCCAGTGTATTAGTTCCGAATGAAAAAGGAATGTTGCAAGCGATTGAAGCTGGCGTTAAAGAAGTTGCCATTTTCGGCGCCTGCTCAGAAACTTTCTCGAAAAAAAATATCAATTGCACGATTGATGAAAGCTTTGAGCGTTTTGAGGCGGTGATGAAGTTAGCAAAAAAATACAAAATCAAAGTCCGTGGCTATTTATCAACGTGTTTTGGTTGTCCATTTGAAGGTCGTATTAGCGAAAATAAGGTCGTCGAATTAGCGAAGCGCATGAATGATCTTGGTGTTTATGAAATTTCAATCGGCGACACCATCGGGATTGCGAATGCCGGCCAAGTGCAATCGGTTTTTAAAAAATTGCTAAAAGTGATTCCAGCAAATAAATTAGCGGGTCATTTTCACGATACGCGTGGGCAAGCCTTAGTAAATATTTTTGCCGCGTACGAGATTGGGATTAGAACTTTCGATTCAAGTATCGCGGGCCTTGGCGGCTGCCCTTATGCACCAGGAGCAACCGGGAATGTGGCCACAGAAGATGTGGTTTTTATGTTTGAAGGTATGGACGTGCAAACGAATTTAGACTTAAAAAAATTAGTTAAAACCCACCGCTGGTTGCAGCCTAAGATGGATCACCTTTTGTCTTCTAAAGTGGGCCGCATTGGTCTTGGAAAGCTGTAATTAAAGCTTTTTGCATTTTGTTCTAAAGGGGTGGCGAATTTCGGCCCCTATCTTGCTTTAGCAAAAGTTATGAATACAGAACGAGTGCAGAACGGGCTGCTAGTATCCCTTTACGTGGTATTACTGGCATTAATCCTTGTGACAAAGAAACCTCTTTGTATTGATTCCAATGGGGTAGATAAAATTGACAGGGTCACTGCGACTAAAACCGAAACAATTTACCGCTGTTCAAGCCAAGTTAAGGTTCCGTATTCGGCCTATTTCGAACAAACCAAAGATCAACTCGAAGGCCGCATCGAATCGGTTCTTTTATTTTTAAATAAAATCGACCCTTTGCAATCGCGTTTTAAAATTACGATCGACGAAACAAAGCCAATTGATTTTAGCGTCAAAGATAACCAGATTCGCATCGGTTCAAACTTACTGGATTCGCCTGGACACTTTGAACGTGCCATATTTAAAATTTGGCTGAACGAGCGTATAAATACCAAAGTCGATCAACAGAATTTATTTACAGAAGTCGCCGCCGATTTTCTATACTACGCCTACAATGGATCATTAAATATCGAAGATCCATTAGTGAAGTTAAAAACAAAAATCGGTAATTCGCGTTGGCCGAACGTTTTGAAGTCAAAAGAGGGCTACTGTGATTCACCATGGAAGATCTCTGAACATTACTCAAGCTGCGGATCGATGGAGCTTCAAAATCAACTTTCAAATCAAACCGTCTTGGAGTTGAGTCTTCGTCCACTTCTCACGTCTGTATGGATTAAGTCTTACTCAGAGCTTTCTTATAAAAGTAAGATCGTCTACTTGAACAAGTTCTCTCAGTACTTGCAGACTCAAAGTTTAAATTCAGAAAAAGCGATCGAAGTTCTGCTAACAGATTCTCATCCATTAAAACAAGGGATGATGAATATTAAAAAGGTAACAGATTTTTTAAATTCATCAAACTTAGTGCAAAGCCAAAAAGAGTATCGTGAATTCTACGCCAGACTTGCAATTAACTTACAACAATCGGGCGTGAATGATTCTTTTGCGGAAGCTTATTTTGACTATCTATTTGAATATCCAGATTCGTTGTCAACAAAGTCAGAATTCTTTAAAAGTTTAGTGGCTTTGTCGATTAAAAATCCAAGCTTGCAAATTGCTGTTAAGGATCAAGATCAAATATGGATTTTACCGACGCAATCAAGTTTACCTTTGAAAACATTTGATCAGATGAAAACCCAGCAGCACGTGTTTTTTGCGTGTTTAGGTTTGAAAGACATCAACATGAGTCAGTTCTTTAATCAGACCGACAAATTACTTTTAATCAAAGGATGTGATTCGAACAAAAAGTTTGATTTTGCGTCGTTGGTTTCAGGTGGTGTGCGTAGCTTTTCAAGTCACAACAAAAATCTTGCCTTTATTCAATTCCATCTGCCATCATTTGAAATGAAAGCCAAAGAACTTGCGCATATCAAAAACTTTTTCGAGTTAGTGAAAAATCGCGACGTCAATAAGGCTGAATTTCAAACACTGGGTTGGAGTCAAATTAAGTGGTACGAAGATTCGCAAGCTTACAAGCCCGACGCAGTTATCGACGCGATCGAACTATTCCGTACGGATATCAATTAATTGCCGTTTTTCTTATTTTGTTTTCATTTACACTCGCGCAGGCGCAATCGGCGATCGGTCTATACGAAGGCATGATGGGTAATTCGGGGGTCGCGTTTAAAGAGTCAAGCGCTCCGTCTTATTATAATCCCAGTCTTTTAAGCGAGCGAAAAAAAGATTCTTATAGCTTAGCGGCGAATTCGTTCGGAGCTTATAATTCGAAATCGGTGGGTCAAGAAGCCACTTCGCTGGCTTTAACGCCCAACTATTTAGGCAGCGTCATCGTCGGTAATCATTTGGTACATGAAATTTTCTTTACAAGTGTCATGCCTTCAAAAATTAAATACGTGACCAACGCAGCCACCGCCAGCGAACTTACGAAAGCCGAAAATCAAACTGATAATACGCAGATGACTTTTGGATACTCGATGGCGTTTCGTAGCGTTCCTTTTGCTTTAAGTTACTATGCTGATTTTTTTCAATTAAAAAGTTTTGGTTTTAGTGAAATAACAAACACAAATGGAACTCCGAAAGCAACCGAGCAAACGAAATCAGAGCAGACTTCGGTGGGATTAGGGTTGTCAGCCTCAGGCCATTTTTCGATTGAAAAGTACACGATGGGTTTTATTATTAAAACGCGTCGATTAAGTTTGTTCAATAAGTCAGAAGGTAGTGGAGCCCGTTATGCGTACGGTTCTCCGGGGCCGACAGATTATACGAAGACTGATTTTACATACGGTGGAAGTACGGCTCCGTTATCAGGGTACAGTTTCTCGGTGGGACACAGTTTTACCAACGGTGATCACGAGTTTTTGACCGACTCAAATCTAGTCGAACAATCAGACTTGTCGTATCGTTTTAAGTTAGTCCAGACTTTCGGCTACCGCATGAATTCCGATTCGGGACACCAATTTCTTTGCGGCGTAAATCATTTAATTAGCCCAGATGTAAAATACGTTGGTCAAAGCGTCTATTATTCTGCTGGCTATTCATGGTTAACCAGATCTATGCGTTCTGCCATAGGAGCGTACTATTATACGTCAAGACTGGATCAAGATATTTCTGCGCTGGGTCTGACTTTTGGGAGTGAGTTTAGTTACTAAGTTTGCTAACATTTACACATGGCTAAAAATTTAAAAACGATCTGTTGGCACGTAACGCTATTTTTAATTCTTAATCCTGTCATCTCATTAGCGGTACTGATTCCTTATTTAATTTTCTCTGACTCGTATACGGGGGCAACCTTAGCGTGGAATATTTTCTTCGCTTCGATTTTTGCCGTGTTAACAAATTTAAGTATCACGATGGGATACCACCGTTTGTTTGCGCATAAATCTTACGAAGCGCACCCGATATTAGAAACTGTACTTCTTTTCATTGGCGCCGGCGCTTTTCAAGGTTCAGCTTTAAAATGGGCTAGTGATCACCGCATTCATCACCGTTTTGAAGATACTGATAAAGATCCGTATTCGATCAAAAAGGGTTTTTGGCATGCGCATATGGGTTGGATGATGAAAAATGAATCGGTCAGTTTACCCATTCACGCGCCTGACTTAGAAAAAAATAAATTAATTAAATTTCAAGATGATTATTACTTAGCAAGTTCGGTTATCGTTGGTTATGTCTTACCAACTTTGATCGGCGCTTTCTTTGGTAACGCTATTTTCGGCTTAGTGATTGGCGGCGGATTACGAATTTTCTTAACGCAGCAATCAACCTTCTTCGTAAACTCTTTAAGTCACACATTAGGGAAAACACCTTATTCTTTAGATAAAACCGCTAAGGACAGTATCGTGGTGGCATTTTTAACTCATGGCGAAGGTTACCATAACTTTCATCACAAGTTTCAATTCGACTACCGTAACGGCATTCGTTGGTACCACTGGGATCCAACAAAGTGGTCAATTCAGTTAGCTTCGGTAACAGGATTAGCAAAAAAATTAAAAACGGTTCACTTCTCTGAAATCGTGAAAGCACGCCTTCAAGTTGAAAGTGATAATTTTAAAAATTCACAGTTCTATCACGAAAAGTTAGAACCCGTTTTCGAAAAGATTGTTCAGTCACAACAACATTTTGAACAATTAAAAATCGAATACAAAACAGCGGGCGCGGAAAAAATTGCGTCGATCAAAGCTGAAATGAAATTGGCGCAAATTGAATTCGAAGCGAATATGAAAAAATGGAAAGTGCTAATTAAGGCATTGAACGCCAGCCCGCATTAAATAAAAGGTACCAGCTCACTTTTGGTAAAGCATAGCGTTAAAAAAGGCGAACTCCTGTTCGTCTTTTTTTATTCTAAAATTAATGACGAATTAATATCGGAACATCTTCATTCTGGCCATCCACCGACCAAAATTCTTGGCGCCCGCCGAACCCTGTCCACAACTTTAAATCAAATGTGGCACCGTGGTTTTTAGCCGAGATAACATAAGTTGAAACAGCCTGACCATCAGAGTCCCAATCTAAAGATCGGCCGTCTTGAATGCGTTCAGGGCTTGTTAGTCCACGTAAGAAAAATACGCTACCTTGACCATAAATTTTAGCGGCACCCATTTGGTCGTAGCACACGGCTGTTTCTTCATCGGCTGCTATGCCTTTTATATTTTTGAAATCGATATCGGTGTAGTGGTTGTAAATGGCTCGTGCCATAAATCCGACGATGCGGCCCTGGCGGGAACGCTGCGAAAAGTGTGTCTCGGTAATAACGTTTTCTAAAAAGGGTGCGGTGATCACACGTTGATCTAAATCGACAAAATATCCGGTCGGATCTTGAAGAACGTCGCCCGATGAAACGTTCGATTGATGATCGCGCGGCGATGGATATTTACCCGTGTAATCGATGCCAGCCAGCAAAGCCATGCCGGCACTAGTTCCGCCGATTGGAACTTTTTTAACGTAGGTCATATAATTGATGGCCTTCGTTAATCTTGAATTTAGAAACCATTGAACGTAAGTATTTTGGTCTCCGCCAGCGAAAAAAATAAGTTCGGCATGCAGAATAGCCGCGATCACTTCAGGGTGATCGACATCACTAGGTCCGTCGATCGAAAGTGTGGTGACTGAATTTACTTTGGGAAATCCGTGATGATCATCATCGTTATAAATCCAAGATTCATAACCACCGCGCTCGTGATCGGTTCGAATGATGACGATGTCTCCGCCACGACTTTGTTGTAAAAGATAGTTCCAACCCTGGGCCCACCCGTCGTCTGAGCCACCGCCGGCTAAACACACAGCGGGTTTGGTGGTGGTGACGAAGTCATTCAAGTTGCCCGTTTTGAAAATTTGCAGCGCCGAAGCAGGGGCGCAAAACATAAACAGCACGGCTATAAGGGTAGTGGGATATGATAGAAGTGCCGTGATATTCATATAACACTTATAAACCAATTATTTTAAGCGATCTAGCTTTTTAAACCTTCAAATGCACTCTAAAGCCGGCATGAGCAGTGGTAACAGATTGGTTATCATTTTTACAATAAATCGTATTTTTAGCATTGATTTGGTAACGGCATATCTATATTTATTGGTGCATGAAGAAGCCAAATGCACTTAATTACTTAACGACATGGGACTACGTGAAAGATTATGATCTGTGGGCCCAGAAAAATCGCACGGGATATTCGAAACGAACTTTTGCGAAATGGGCGAAAGTTCAATCTCCGAATTTTATCTCGCTTTTGATTTCTAAAAAAAGAACTTTAAAAGGCGAGTGGCTTGAAAAGTTTATCTCAACCAGTCAAATGACCGCGAACGAGTCGGCGCATTTTCGCCGGTTAAGCGATTTCGAAAACGCTAAGTCGACCTCAGAGCGCGAAAAAATATTCGTAGAAATTCGAACTAAGCTAACTCATGATGGTAGCGCAAACTTAGTTTTAGATCAGTTAGAAATTCTGACACAACCTGAGTTGTGGATTTTATATCATATGCTTGATTTGTCTGATCAACAGGCGACGGCGTTGTGGTTTAAACACCGCCTACGATTTTTAAAAATGAGCGGCGCCCAAGTCGACGAGGCTTTTAAAACACTTCAGCGGTTAGGTTTAGTCGAACGTGAAAAGGAAGTTTTTCATTCTAAAGAAAAGCGCCTGAATAGTCCTGACCAAATCAAAGCTCAGTCGAACGCTATGTATCATAAACATATCCTGCAAGAATCCGCATTGGCTTTAGTAGAGCTTTCAGCAGAAGAACGTGCCTTTGGATCAATGACCGCAACGGTCGAGCAGGAAAAGATTCAAGATTTAAAAAATGAAATTAATAAGTTCGGCCAATATTTGATGTCGAAGTACGCCTCGAAGGGATCGGTCGACGGCGAAGTTTTTCGCATCAATATTCAGTTGTACCCTTTAACAAAAAAAAGAATTTAAAAGGAAAAAAATGGAACCATCGAATTTATTTAAAGCACTTATATTTATTATTACTGGCGGTATCTCCATCGCTCGTGGAAACAGTGGTGGATGGGTCGGAAATAGTCCTATCGCTGCGTATACGCCAGTTATAGCATTTCAATCCTATTATTCGGAAGAAGACGTTAAAGAGTGGAATTCTATTTTACTTCCAGACGGGCAAAGTCGCGCCAGCGTTCGTGTTACCTTTTGTGATACGTGCAGGTTTTCAAAAACTAGTTTGGATTTTGGATACGACTACGCATTTACTCCAAAGTTAACGACTTTCGGTTTTGGAATTTGGGGCTACAGCTTAAAAAGTGGAAATGGAGTTGGTAGCGAATGGGCACTATTATTTGGTTTGGTTGACGGACTGATTGATAGTACGACGTTCGGTACTAGTTTAGGTCCCGGTGTCGGCATTTCATACGCGTATTCGGAGCCTCATTGGCGTTTAGATTTTTCGTCGACGGTTGGCGGTTATTTCAACGTCGATCACCATTATTGGGGAAGCTTTCAATCAAGATCTGAAATGTCGTTTACAAAGTGGCTCAGTGATAATTGGGGAGTCGGTTTATCAGAAGCTTATATTTATCGATCTGGCTATTCAAAGACAATAAGCTGCGGAGTTAATTGCAGTTCTACGGATGAGCTTGAAAGTTTTAATGGGTTTCTTGATCCAAAAATTTATGCACTTTTTCAAGTTAATAAAATACACGAAGTTAATTTAGGATTTCGACGTTCGCTGGATAGTGATCGTAGTATTACTAGCCTAGGCTACTCATACAGATGGTAGTTAACGTACCCTTTTAACAAGAAGCTCATCCAAAAGATGAGCTTCTCATTTAAACTAATTCTTACCTTTTTGGATTTCTTTTCTAGTTTCTTTGTACTCGTTTTTTTCGTTTACAAAAACAACGGTCGGTTCGAACTTCTGCGCTTCTTCACGACTCATGGATGCGTAAGCGACGATGATAACCACATCACCCTTTTGTACATGTCGTGCGGCTGCGCCGTTTAAGCAGATTTCACCCTTTTTGCCTTCAATCACGTAAGTCGAAAAGCGGGCGCCGTTGTTACAATTTAAAATATCAACTTTTTGATTCACAAGTAAGTTGGCGCGTTTGATCAATGCTTTATCGATTGAAATCGAACCTTCGTAGCTTAGGTCAGCGTTTGTGACCGTGGCTCTGTGAATTTTAGAAAACATCATTTTGATATTCATTTTACAACTCCTGAAAATTGAGTCTTTGCGTGTGATGGATTCATCTGTAACGCAATTAAATTACCTTTTAAAACTAAGTCGGGGATGATGGCATCAAATATTTTCTCTTTTTCAAATAAGCTTGAAAAACCACCCGTGCCGATGACGAAAGCCTTATCGTCGTTAAAGCACTCTTTACTTAATCGCGTGCTAATTTCGCGAATAGCGCCCAAATGACTGTAGTATAAGCCTGATTGTAAGCTTTCAACCGTTGAAAGGCCCAAAGCTTCATTTTTTGGAATAATTTCAACCGATGGAAGCTTGGCAGTTTTAGCCTCTAAGGCCTCCATATTTAATTTTAAACCGGCGATAATAGAGCCACCTAAATAATCATGGGCTTTGTTGACCGCGCAGAACGTTGTTGCCGTTCCAAGATCAACTAAGATTAAATTTTTATTCGGGTATAATTGAACGGCCGCGATTGAATTCGCGATACGATCCGCACCGACTTCTAAAGGGTTACGGTATTTAATGCGTAATCCAGTTTTTACACCGGCTTGCAGAATGAACGGAGTTAATCCAAAATACTTTTGGCAAGCCCCTTTTAACGAGAATATAACTTCTGGAACGACAGAGCATAAAACGATTTGCTTAATACTTTTTGGATCGATCCCATTTTCACGAATTACCATTCTTAAGAAAACGCCGATTTCGTCCGATGACGAACCTTGTTTTGAACTTCGACGAAAAGAGATAAGCATTTTTTCGTCTTGAAAAACTCCGCCGTAAATTTGCGTGTTTCCCACATCTAGGGATAAAATCATAATGACCTCGCTTCTATAATTTTTTTTAATAAAGTAAGTGATAACTCTTGCGTGTTTTTTGCCGTTTCTTCTTTCATCGATGAAGAATAAACATGGAATGGGTGGGCCGTTTTTGATATTTCAGAAAGATCGTTATGGACGACCAATTCACAACTCGCATTTTTGAATTGCTGACTGACCTTTTCTAAAATAGTTTCACCGTTAGCTGATGACGTTAATTTAAAGCCAACTAATTTCGTCGATGGGCTTAGTTCTTTGATTTGATTTAATAGTTTTGGATTTCTTTTTAAAACCAAATGAATTTGATCCGCATCATTTGAAATTTTACCGCTAGTTTTATCAACCGAATAATCGCTGACGGCCGCCGTGTGTATAACCCAGTCGTAGTTATTTGCCGTTAGTAAGTTTTCAAATTGATTTTGTAAATCTTTAAAAGTTAAAAATTCGTATTTTTGAACATCTGCTTTAGGTAAAGCTGCGTTGATGGCATGAAGATAGTCGACTTCTAAACCAGCTTCAGCTAATTGCTCGGCAATGTAAGCGGCCGTTTTGCCTGTGCTGGTATTCGTGATGACACGAACGTCATCAATGGGTTCGGTTGTTCCACCTGATGTAACCAACACTTTAATATTTTTTATTTCATTTTTCAGCGGGGCCGATTCAATGACGGCGCCAGATTTTTGTAAATGACTTTCAACTTCTTGAACAATCAGTACCGGGTCTAAAAGACGGCCGTAGCCAACTTCGCCGCATGCCAAAACGCCACTGGCAGTTTCTAAGATGCCAACTCCAAATTTTTTAAGTTTGCCGATTGAATCTTGCGTGGTCGGGTGTAAGTACATCATCGTGTTCATTGCCGGAGCGACTAAGAATGGCTTTTTGAAATCATGGGCTAAAAATAAAGTCGTTAGTAAATCATCACCAAGGCCATTTGCAATTTTATTAATATAATTCGCCGTGGCCGGTGCGACCAAAATCAAATCAGCCCATCTAGCTAGATGGATGTGATCCATAACAGATCCGGCGGCATACATATCCGTGATCGGAGTTTCTCCGGTTAGTCCTTCAATGGTAGCTGCACCGATAAATTGTAAGCTACTAGGCGAAAGAACAACTTTCACCGCATAACCTTTTTGATGAAGAGCCGACACCACACCGCACGCCTTGTAGCAGGCGATCGAGCCGGTCATAATCAATAAAATATTTTTATTTGATTTCGACATTATCAATTAACCTGACCCCTTCTAAAAAAGCCGCAACGAAACGGCGATTGTAATAATCTTCAACGTAATCAACTTTGAAGCCATGACTGGTTAATTTTTCTGATGCTTCGCTAGCTAATTTTGATTCGGTTATAATTTTATAGATCAAGCCCGCTTTAGTTTTACCTTCGCCAGATAAACGAACGTTTCTAGAGCTCATCGCTAAACCGCTATCTTCACGTAAAGTGGGACACGGGATAACTTCAACGGTCATAAAGAAGCTAGCGGCCATATCGTGAATTAATTTAAACTGCTGATAATCTTTTTCGCCGAAGTAAGCGCAGTTTGGGCTAACGATATTTAATAACTTCATGACGATAGTTAATACGCCATCGAAATGACCTTCACGGCTGCCACCGCATAATTTTTTTGAAAAATCATTTTCACTTAATTTATAGCGGTACTGATCAGGGTACATTTGCTCGTACGTTGGCATCAAAATAAAGTCGACTTCGGATGCCGTAGCCACTTCTAAATCTTCATTCCATGTTTTAGGGTAATTTGTAAAATCCGATTTTTCGTTAAACTGGGTCGGGTTCACAAAAATACTTAAAACTGTGAAATCATTTTCGCTAGCTGACTTTTTTAAAAGGCTAGCGTGGCCTGAATGCAAGGCCCCCATGGTCGGAACAAACCCTATTGTAATGTCAGGCGATATCGTTTTACGAAACGCGATAAATTCTGATACGGACTCAAAAACCCGTGGAGTATTAGGCGTCATACTGATGCCCTGGTCCCGGAAATTTAACCTCTTTCACTTCAGATACGTATTCATTCAACGCGCCGGTAATTAAATCGGCGCCATTCATGAATTTTTTTAAAAACTTAGGGCTAAATTCTGAATTCATACCTAACATGTCTTGTAAGACTAGAACTTGTCCGTCTGTATCATGACCACCACCAATACCGATGGTTGGAACTTGTAATTTTTCAGAGATCTCTTTGGCCAAAGCGGCCGGAACGCACTCTAAAACCACCGCGAAGCAGCCAGCTTTTTCTAAAGCCAAAGCATCTTCTAAAATCTTATGGGCTTGCTCTGTTTTTTTACCCTGAACTTTTGGGCCACCCAGTTGATGAATCGATTGCGGGGTTAATCCCAAATGCGCCATGACGGGAACACCTGATTCGACGATGTGTTTAATTAATTCTAAATGCCCATCGGCACCTTCGATTTTAACGGCTTGCGCGCCGGCTTGCATAATTTTTTCGATACACTCCATGGCAAAAACCAATCCTTTGCGGGTTGATAAGAAAGGCATATCGGTCACAATAAATTTATTGGGGGCTCCACGAACGACGGCTTGCGTGTGCAGAACCATTAAGTCCGTCGTTACCTGTAACGTCGTAGGAAATCCGTGAATCACTTGACCTAATGAATCACCGACAAGAACACAGTCCATGTTTGACTTACTAACTAATTTTGCAAAAGCGTGGTCGTAGCACGTGACCATGGTGATTTTTTCTTTCGCTAATTTTTTCTTTTTGAAATCTAGAATAGTTGTCATGGCATGAACTCCTTCACGAAGGCGTGATAGATGGATTTTAATTTCGATCCTGATAAAGCGGCCTGATTTTTTTCAACAGTCGCTACGTCTTTACGAATTAAAGGGCCGGTTAATGATTTTTTTTTTAAAGCTAAATAATTATTTAAAACTTGAGTGATGTAGGTGCGAAATGCTTTTTCAGGAACTTGCAGTTCTGAAAACTTCTTTTCGGTTTCGACCCATAGTAATTGCGGAAAGTTTCCCGCAACGACGCAAAGAGAATGGTACAAAGCTTTATTTTCAGCCGAAATAACGAAGAATGAATTTTTAAAGCCGGGCAATATAGCAGCTAAGTCAGAAGCCCCGGTAATGCCGAAACTGATTTCTGCGTAAGCTGATTCGCTCATTAATTCTGACGGAAAGCTCATCATGGGGTGGGCACTGATTAAACGTGGGTCGTGAAGCGCTCCGCTAAAATGAACGACGCGGTTGTCGTGCCCTACTAAGTACTTTTCAAAAAAAGGAACAATGGCCGCATCTGAAATGGCTAACCAGACGACTGTTGTCTGATTTAAAAATTTATTTAATAGATGGGGATCTTGCGAACGGTCCCAAGTCAGAATCTGATTTGGTTTTTCAAGCAACGAATTCCAGTAGAATAAGTGCTTAGCTAAACGGCCCGAGCCAATCAGCAAAATAGAATGAAGACGATCATTTAAAGCGTTCATATTTTCCTTAGGTACCTGTCGTAAATCAAACTTATCGATCAGGTCCGTTTTTGCGAATAACTTAGAGTATTCGCTCTATCCTAGAAATATCACTATTTAAATCAAAAGCAAGCTGTTAAAACGATCGTCTATGAAAGCATTATATTGGGTTATTGGCGTCGTGATTGTGTGTGGTGGCCTGTTTATTTCGATCATGCTAGGTGATAGTCAAAAAACAGTCCCAAGGATCAAATTAAGCTATTACGGAAACGAAGCGGCGGTGGCCGAAGCGGTGGTTAAAGCTTTAGATCAAGACGGCAACAAGTTGGAAACAATTTGGATCGGCATTGAACCCGACAAAAGTGCCCAACTGGACGTGGTTCAGGCTGTGAAGCAACAGATCGAGAAAAAAAACGGACCCTTTGATGAAGTGATTATCGATACGGAATTAAAAGTGGCCGAAGACACGCAAGTTAGATTAGGTCGTACGCAAAACGTATTTTTGAAAGAGAATCTACAAACTGTAGGAGAGGGTTTAGCAAAACTTGAAGCTTCAGGCCGAAAATATTTATTCATCACAGCGGCTCCGTACTCGACTTCATTTATTGAGAACAACCAGTTCAACACGGTCCAGAAAAACTTTAAAATTAACCCGGTTCGTATTTCGATGGGATATTACGCTGCAGAACTAAAAGAAGACGGTGAAATTCTATTTCTCTGTGATACTGAAGATAAATCAGGAACTTCAAACTGGGGCTGCGCAGTTATAAATAAAGCGCGCAATACACGTCGTAAATTTGATTTTGCGAACAAAAGCCAGTGGGCTGTTGTCATGGATTTAACAGCAGAGAACGACTTTACCTTGCTATTGCGCAAACAAATTCCATACTTATTAAAGTAAAATTATATTGGTCCTGTAAACATCATGTAATCATAATCTCCCAGACGGGACCACTGAACCTATTGTGAATCAAAACGAAACATCATTTAATTGAATAATGAATTATTCTTTTAAAAATGAGACTATAAAGGTTAGAATATTTTTGTTCATTTTTTTTGGAGTGGTTTTGTTTCAATACCCTACGTTTGCCCAGCCAGTTAGTAAAAAATTGATGGCGCCTGCCATTTCTAGAATGCCTAGCGCTGCCGAAGCAGAGGATAAGGGCCAGCTGACTCACCAGCTCATTGAAGCGCTTGGAATTTCAAAGGCTGTCGAAGCTGCGGTTGAAAACAGCGGTGCTTACTTTAAAAATGTTCCGGCTGAATCGAACGCTGTTTTACAAAAAAAAATTGCGACTTTATATTTAGATGCGGAAAAAAAATTTAACGCACAAAAAGAGCAGCAAAGAAACCAGGTCTTAGCTGATATTAAGCAACAGTTTGTAAATCAGTTTAGCTTAGAAGAATTAAAGTATCTTATCGTCTTATCAAAATATCCAGTCTACAGAAGATTTCAAACTTTTTTAGATTCAGAGCAGTATAGAGATTTAATGGGTAAGCCTTTTATTACGAGCCGAGAAGCGGTTACAAAACTGAAGTCGCAAATAAAGGAACTGAAAGCTTCAGCGACAATGAATCAATTGAACAAATAAATTAGGAGTTGATATGTCATCGATGAAAATTTCAAAAAGAGCATTCATTCGAAACCTATCAGCCATTTTGGGGCTTGTGGCTGCACGTCAGGCTTTGGCGGTGTCAATCCTTGAAGAAATGAGCACTCATCAACCAAATCAATTCCAAACAGATATAATGAAAGATCCAAAAAAGCAGAAATTGATTGCCGAGACCGCCGACTGCGTTGGTTATCCACCGTTTCCAAACCCTTCTAAATTGAAATGTCTAAGTGGCGACTAATCGAAGGAATTTATTTTGAATCAACAGGCCTGTTTCTTCGTTGAAGACATGCAACAACTAAAAGAATTTAGTGCGAGCCATACAAGTCAGTTGTTAGACTTCGGAAATAAATTTAGAAGTTTTGTGTTTATTCTTAAAAACCATTACCGAGATTTAAACGAATTCGAGCAGTCAGTGAACGAGAATACAGTTTTACCTTTAAACGAAGTGCTGACGCAGTTTTTGACGTACTCGAAAGAATTTGATGCACCCATCGCGGATCCTTTGATTGTACATGATACGACTTTATACTGGATTCACGACATTGATACTTTCGTGGGGCTACCTAAATCGATCCAACCTAAACTATCTAATTTAGGCCCTCACATCTATTTTTATGAAAATTTCACTTTCTTAGATAAATTACGATGAAATTATTTAACTTCTTTTTTATAAAAGCCAAACTTAGACACAAGAAAAAAATAGTAAAGCTTTTTGCTCTTTTGGGTTACAAACTAAACTCGTATCATTCATTAAGCGTGCGCGTAAAAAATATTTTAAGTGATCGCACCGACGAAGTGATCGAGTATAATCAATTTGTTCCCAGTGCTATGAGACATCCGGTCAAAAATTTGCGTGTTGGATACTGGAAGTTATCACCCGAATTTATACGAAGTTTAAGTATCGTGGATAATTGCGATTTTTTTGGAGACGTTAATAAGTACGAATTTTTAGAATTCTACTTTCCCTTGGATCTATCTGACGAATACCCGGGTCTTGTATCTTCGCTAGGATCCTGGCATGAAGTTATCGAGGGAACGCTTAACCCATCAGGTCGGTCAATATGGTTATTTCCGAAAAACAGCAATCCCTTATGTTTAAAGATTGATACCTTACAGCTTATCAACAGACAATTTTTTAGCGAAAGGGCGCTGCTGGCAGGCGGTGTGATTCACTCAGTCGCGGCGACAAATTATTTAAAAAGTGATTGTTTTTCAGCGAATGAAGATCGCGGCGGTAATATATTTTTTAATTTCAATTACAAAAAAGAAGGCCCTAAACGCTATACGTACCTTTTGCGCGAATACGACTTTGAAAAATTAAATATTCTTCGCGACGATTTCTTAATTCCGATCGTTGCCTTATTGTCGCCCGAGTTTTGGTCAAATCAAAAACTAAAATCAAGTATGGGCATCCGCAAGTCAGCGGTTGACTTTTTATCCGAAGACTTTGCACGGTGTTTTGCTGATCTTATTAAAAATTCATTAATGAACACTTTTTTACACTATGAAGTACACCAGCAGAATTTAAGTTTACATATGCGCCGTGGCGTCGGCGTAAAATTAATTTACCATGACTTGCAAGATACAGTTTTCGACACGGTCACCTATCTACTGCATCAAGTTTCTTTGCATGGCCTTTCTCAAATCGAAAGTCATTACTCTTATATCGCGAGATTTCAAAAAAATCTTGTTTTAAATGCGCACGGGCATTTACTAACCCATAACCGCGCGACGCGAGAGTACTTTACCGTCGTCAGCATTTACCGTCGCTATTTAAGAAATTTTGGTGGCTACAACAAATCGTTAAATTATTTTTTAAATTCTGATAATAATACCGGACAGTACTTTGCTGATAAAAGTTTTGAATCCAATGTTCTTAAGTATTTAAATTTCACTGAAGATGTTTTGAAAGTGGATGATGTCTATTTTAAAAACGAACAAGAAAAGCAGTTTTTGCAAGGTGACTTATTCTGGTCTATTAATCGTTTTCATCGCTTAATGCAGAAAGATTTACTTAAGAACTTTATTCAAGCCGTCCAGAGTGCTGAAGTAGAAAAAAAAGAAATTGATCCAGCGCTATTTGAGTCGATGCTAAAAACTAGCACCACTTTGTATTCGTCTGGATTTCCGATCAATGTGGCCTACATCGATTTTAGTTTGATAAGTAAAATGGTCGCGGTATTTGAAGATCGAGTGTTACTCATTACTTATAAAGGCGAAGAGTTTTTAATTCTTCGCTTTTATTAATTGAACGCCTATAGATCTGTCGTGTTTTGATGATTCGTAAACTCATGACTTAAAGGTCGGCGCGGAGCTCTGAAATAAGTTCGCGGCGATAGATCAAATAAATCTTGAATCTTACTCATGTAAACGCAAGCATAGCGTTCCATTTGGTAGGCGAAGTAACTCTCTTCGTTACCTGCGCGCATCAACTGACCCCAATTTGGATTGTAAAGCGCTTGCTGCTTTTTAATCAACTGACTGATTTGCGTGTCGATTCCGGTAATATCATCTTGAAGTTGATCGATGCGTTTTTCATCAACCTTAACTTCTTTTTCGATTTTCTTCGTCATCAAATCGGTCAATTCGTCTTCTAACGGTTCTTTACGGCGCATCAATGATTCAATTTCAGTCATGATGGGCTCGGCCGTTTTATTGTTCGAAAGCTCGTGATCAAGCTCTTCGATAATCATGGCCGTTCTCCAGTTACAATCTTTTTTCAAACGTAAAATATCTCCGTAGATATGATCGCCGATGTAAAGAATATCGTCGCCGTCTAAGCCTAGGTCAGATGTAAATTTACGTGCGTTACCGCTTTGATAAACGCCAGCCGTTAACTTTTCATCCATGTTCGTCATCGTTCCATCATTCGGATTTACTTTTAAGAACTTTAAATCGTCATAGAAAAACTTTGGTTTTTGCGCGAATGTAATAACGATTTCGAACAAATCTACCCATGATTTATGATCTTTTAAAAACGGATTGATGGCGTAATCTAAAAGTAATTTCGAATAATGAAATTCAGAATTCGTTAATACGAAAATCTTTTTGCCATGCTTTTTAAATTTTTCTAAACCACGAACAACTTGTTCGTCCTTGATGATGTAGTGGGATAAGTTCTTAGCTACTTCGTTCTTCAAAGATCCGTCGCGGTGCGCTTCATCTAAAGCATCTAAAACATCATCTGCCATTTGGGCGTAGTCTGGCATTTTTAAATTCACGTCTGAATCTTTTAAATCAACAAGCTGAGAGTACGCATTCGCTAATGAATACGAAAAGCTGGTATCGATCGCTAAGTAATCGCTTTTACTTAAGTCGATGTATGTCGATTTATAAACTTTTTGATGTGTTTTAAAATCTAAAGGCTTAATACCGTGAAAGCTGTTACGAATCGCCGTGTATCGATT
Source organism: Bdellovibrio sp. (assembly GCA_014376935.1). Lineage (GTDB taxonomy): Bacteria > Bdellovibrionota > Bdellovibrionia > Bdellovibrionales > Bdellovibrionaceae > Pseudobdellovibrio. The sequence continues at coordinate 1,578 of JACMQO010000186.1, read as the reverse complement.
TAATTTTAATAAATTTCCTTTTTTACGATCGACCACAAGGCCGCGTAAGGCGAAATGAAAATCGAACTGAAATTTTTTGATTTGTTCAGGGTAGCCTTTACGAAGAACTAATTTCTCCATAATTTTCGTGTGCGATAGGCGTTCGAAATTTTCGGTGTTGTAGCGAATTAACGTATGGTCCATATCAAGACCGATATATTTAATACGTTTTAAATTCATAGTGCGGTTAACAAATACTTTTTGCATAGATCCTTCTGTTTATTTTTCTGTCGGCAATTGCTGTTGATTCCATAACAACATGCCGCCGCGCATGTTGTAGGTGTTTTGAATGCCGTGTTGTGCCGCAAAAGCGCTAGCCTGAGCAGAGCGGCCCCCAGAGCGGCAAATAAACACGATCGGTTTGTCAGTGGGAATGTTCACGATCTCGGTCGGAATCGTGTGCAGAACCACAAGCTTCGTTTTTGGAGCATGGCCTAGCTCGCCCACGTATTCGTCATTTTCACGAACATCGATCAAGGTCAACTTGTCGGTGTTTTCGAAAACCTCTTTGGGTTCGATGTCGGTTACGGTATCGAAATGCGGATTCTTAGTCTTACTTTTAAATTCAAACGTCATAGGTCAGTTAGTTTACACGAATGCCCGGTGTCACAGCAACAGATAACCGCGTTAAATGTTAGTCGCTTGTCTCTATTTGCATCTAAGGCCATAATTACTGTCTGACAGAGGGGGCTTTTTTGTTAAAAACTATTGTTTTCTTACTTCTTTTGACGCCGGTGATAACGTTTGCAGGGTTATCGATTTCAGTAAAACCCGTGGTTGCGCCATTAGTAAATGGGTCGACGCAAAGCTGCCCGAATATTTCAACCAATAAGCCGGATGATATTTTACCTCATCATTTTGCGGTTCCTCCGATCACGATCAAATGGACGGATGCTAGGTTGGGCTTTATGATCGATTCTGCGTTTATCACCGTCAACTTTCCGGGCAACAAAACAGAAGAGTGTGAAATTCTTCCGCCGGATGGTTTGTCATCGCTACTTCCTTACTATTGGTTGAATGATGGTAAACAAATTATTGAAGCAGCCGATAGCGGAAAAGATATTAAACAGCTGTGCACATTGAAATGTGGTGGCTTACCCGCGGCAGATGCCACGTTAAAATTTATGACCGGGTTTATCACGATCAAAGGCCATTCGATTGGTGAAGGTTCGTCTGAATATTCGGTACGTTCGGCGATCTTCGTATCGGCCCCCAATTAATTATTTTAGGAAATTTTAAATAAATGCCAAATGAAACCACGACAGAAAATTCACTTTCGAAAGAGCAACAAGTTGCTTTAGACCTTTGCCGTTCGGGTGAAAATATTTTTTTAACGGGCGGTGCCGGCTCTGGAAAAAGCTATGTCGTGCGCGAATTCATGAAAGATGTTGATCCAAAACAAATGCCTATTTTGGCCAGCACCGGCGCGGCGGCAGTTCTTTTGGGTGGCCGCACTTTTCATAGCTTTTTTGGCTTAGGTATCATGGAAGGCGGGCCAGAAGCCACTTTCAACCGGATCATGAATGACGCCAAAACTTT
>JACMQO010000022.1 GCA_014376935.1 Bdellovibrio sp. | reverse complement strand
CAACCCCGCTCTGCGTTTCCCGGAGCGTTGTAGGCCGTAATAACTTTATTACCAGCGACTTGTAAATCAGAGGCGTAAACTTGAACTCCACCCGTTAAAGCCAGTAGCGGAGGATTAATCGTTAAGGCTAAAGAAATTTGCAAAGATGAAGCTAAATCCGACACATCATTTGATGTCACCGAAACGCCATCTTGAACAAAACGGACGGCGTCAGAGGCTTGAAAGCGTGGATCTAAAAATGAAGTGGATGAAACAATTGTACTTTTAGAACAACCGACTGAAAGAGCGGCTAATCCAACGATGAATGGCGAAAATGTTTTTGTCGATCCAAACATGATAGGCCTCCTTGTATTTAAAGCATCACTATTTGTATTGATAAATGGATCGACCTGAATTGAAAAACGCTGAATAGCTGCCAACGACTATGATTTAAAGTCTATAATCCCGATGCCAAATGTGAAGCTGAATACTATATTCTCAAGAAGAGATGCGGCAGTCTGATACGGTCTACGTTTCTATTTATATTCTATTGGTTAGAAAAATGAATTAGTTTTTCTTTGTTTACGACGTGGATCTGTCGAGCCTGTCGATGAATAATTTTCTCATCTTCAAGCTCAGTTAACGTACGCGCCAAACTTTCAACGACCGTGCCTGCAAGTTTAGCTAAGATTTTACGTTCTAATTTCACATCAATCAAAGTACCCCACTCTGAGCGAGTACCAAATTTTTTCATCAAACTTAACAAGGTCGTCGCGATTCGATTTTTGACTGAATGATTTTCTAATCCAATAATGCGTTCATTTTTGATTGCAATAATTCGCACTAAGGCCTGAATAATTCCATTAGAAATATCAGGATTTATTTTTTGAACTTCGACAAATGGCTTTCGCTTAATCAAACAAAGTACAGAATCTTCGATTACCTCGGCGACCGGAGTAACTTCGGTCGATTCATACCCGACAAGGTCTCCTGGGCCACAGATACGAACAATTCCGGCCTTAAACTTGTCAGCAAATCCCAATTGAACATGACCTTGCTGCAAGCAGTAAAACGCAGACTCATTTTTATCCTTAAATAAAATAGGATTTCCCGCTTTAACAACTTTAACTTCGCGTAATGTATCAATATGAGTACAGTCCGCTTCTTTCAGATCTTTGAAAGCTGTTTTATGACGAACCGCACAGGAGTTCACATCCATGAAAATTAGCTTCAGAAACCGCATCGTCTTAACCATCGCTTTAACTTGTGTATTAACAACGGCGGCTGCTATCATGACAGGTTGGAATAAATTAGAATCCGAAGGCGAAAAAAGCCTAGTTAGTAAATCAAGTGCGATTTTATCCCGCATCGAGGTCGGCTCAAAGTACGTTGCCCAGATGAATACCCTAGACGCCGTCATCAAAGAAACGCAGCTCAAATTTCCTGACGGAAAATTATCTGATGATCAGAAGCTAAAAGTTCTAAAAAGTGTTCCAGTTTACGCCGCTTTTGAAATTGGAAAATCAGGCGCCGAAGCTGAACATTATCGATTTCGAATTGCTTCAACAGCACCTAGAAATATTGACAATAAAGCTACACCCGCCGAAGCCGCCGTCATCGAAAAATTTAAAACGAACCCAGAATTAAAAGAAGTTGTTGAAGAAAGCGCTGACGGAAAATACATTCTAGTCAGCCGCCCCGTTCGTATTTCTGAAAAATTTGGATGCTTAACTTGCCATGGCCATCCGGACACCAGCCCGTGGAAAAACGGCAAAGATATTTTAGGCTACACCATGGAGAATATGAAAGATGGCGACCTACGCGCCACATTTACAATCGTATCCAGCTTAGAACCAATCAAAGCGGCGACTCAAGCCTCGGTTCGAGAAAATGCTCTTTGGGGATTTTTAATTGGTCTGATCGCGACCACGGCCGCCTTCTTTGGTATTCGAAAACCCATCAGTGACTTAACCGAGTTAGCAAATGGTCTTTCTAAAACTGCAGAAGATGTCGCTGCTATGTCGGCTGATATCGCTTCAAGCAGCGTAAACTTATCGTCAGGAGCCACAGAGCAAGCCGCCGCCATCGAAGAAACATCGGCGTCAATGGAAGAGATGAGTGCGATGGTCGCCAGTAATTCGGATAACGCAAAAAATTCACAAGGCTTAGCGCAGCAAAGTCAGCATTCGGCCGAACGTGGAAAAGCCGTCGTGCAAGAAATGATTCAATCCATCGGGCAGATTGATGAAAGTAACGCCCAAATCATGACGCAAATTCAAGAAAGTAACCGTCAGATTTCAGATATCGTTAACATCATCAACGACATTGGCACAAAAACAAAAGTCATTAACGAAATTGTTTTTCAAACGAAACTACTTTCATTTAACGCTTCTGTCGAAGCGGCGCGTGCTGGCGAAGCCGGAAAAGGCTTCGCGGTCGTTGCCGAAGAGATCGGAAACCTAGCGCAAATGAGCGGAAGCGCCGCGACAGAAATTGAAAAAATGCTAGTCAGTAGCACCCAACGCGTAGAAGCCATCGTGATTGAAACAAAAAACAAAGTCGAAGTTTTAGTGAATTCTGGAAAAGAAAAAGTCGAACATGGAACCGAAGTGGCTAAACAGTGTGGCGACGTATTAACTGAAATTGTCGATAGTGTGCAAAGCGTTGGACGCATGGTCGTACAAATTTCTGACGGATCACAAGAACAATCAAAAGGCGTTCAAGAAATCAATCAAGCCATGGCGCAATTGAATAAAGTCACGCAAGAAAACAGTTCAGCTTCACTTGAGGCATCTACCACTGCCGATAAGTTATCAGCCCAAGCCGAAACTTTACGCGAGTCGGTGCAGGCGATTCAGAAAACTTTAAGCGGCGATAACAAGGCGTCATAATTGAAAGTTTTTTTTAATTAAGTTTGATTGAATTTTGCAGTCATGGGTGAAACGATTCATCCATGATAATTATTCGAAAAACGCTACTTGCATTCACCGGTTTATTTATCTGTTTTTTTCTAATCGCCCATCTTGGCGCAAACTTCATTTTACTTCTACCCGCTTCGAAAGCCCACCCGCTTTATAATGCCTACTCATCATTTTTACGAAATAATTTTTTAGTGATGATCATTGCCTACGTTAATTACGCATGCATTATTTCACACGTGATTTTATCAGTTTTAATCACCGTGAAAAATCGCCGCAGCAAAGGCTTTACGAATCAAAAAAATGCGACGCTTGAAAATTCATCTTGGACATCACAGAATATGGGCCTATTAGGGACAATTCTTTTGGCATTTATTGTGATTCATATGGCCAACTTTTGGTTCAAGGTTAAATTTTCAGGTGAAGACCATGACTTGTACTTGATGGTTATTTCATTGTTCAGTTCACCCGGCTACGCTGCCTTCTATTTCTTAGCCATGCTTCCGCTAGGACTTCATTTAGCACACGGAGTTGAAAGTGGATTTCGCTCGATAGGTCTTTACCATAATAAATTCTTACGCTGGATTGCCAAAGCCGGTGTGGCTTATGCTTGGTTCACCGCGATTGGATTTGCAATCATCCCGCTGATCATTTACTTCAGACAGGAGACTTTATGACGGAATTTCTATTTGACGCGAAAATTCCTAAGGGCGAACTTTCTGAAAAATGGATCAACTACCAAAAAGACTGCCGCTTAATCAATCCGGCGAATAAAAAGCAATTAGATATTATCGTTGTCGGCTCGGGATTGGCCGGCGCCTCGGCCGCAGCGACATTGGCTGAAGCTGGCTACAACGTGAAATGTTTTTGTTTTCAAGATTCGGCCCGGCGCGCGCATTCGGTCGCGGCCCAAGGCGGCGTTAACGCGGCTAAAAATTATCAAAACGAAGGTGATAATGTATGGCGTATGTTCTACGATACCTTAAAAGGTGGCGACTTTAGATCGCGTGAGGCAAACGTATACCGCCTAGCAGAACTTTCATCGCAACTAATTGATCACTTTACTCAGCAGGGTGTTCCATTTGCGCGCGAGTACGGCGGCGTTTTGGCCAATCGCAGTTTTGGCGGCGTGCAAGTGCAAAGAACTTTCTACGCCCGTGGACAAACCGGACAACAACTTCTGCTAGCCAGTTATTCGCAACTAAGCCGGCAAATCGATGCCGGCAAAGTCAAAATGTTTTCGCGTCATGAAATGCAAGAACTAGTCACCATTGATGGTCACGCCCGTGGCATCATCGCGCGCGATTTAGTCACTGGAAAAATCACAAAACACGCAGCCCACGCGGTCGTCTTAGCCACCGGTGGCTATTCAAAAGTATTTTATCTTTCAACACTAGCGATGGGATGTAATGGAACCGCGATTTGGCGTTCGCACAAAAAAGGCGCCTATTTTGCTTCACCCAGTTTTACGCAGATTCATCCGACCGCATTACCGCAAACGACCGCCGCGCAATCAAAATTAACTTTAATGAGTGAATCATTACGTAATGACGGTCGCATATGGGTTCCTAAAAAACAAAACGACACGCGCGCCCCGAATACCATTCCTGAAGACGATCGTGATTATTATTTAGAACGTCGCTATCCAACGTTTGGTAATTTAGCTCCCAGAGACATTTCATCGCGGGCTGCAAAAGAAAGAATTGATGCCGGTTACGGAGTCGGGCCATTAAAAAATGCCGTGTACTTAGATTTTAAAAAAGCGATCGAAAAGTTAACAAAGCCCGTGATCACTACCCGGTACGGAAATCTTTTTGAAATGTATCAAAAAATAACGGGTTTTGATGCGTACACCGAACCGATGCAGCTATCACCCGCCCCGCACTTTTCGATGGGCGGGCTTTGGGTCGATTACGAATTGATGACAACCGTATCTGGTCTGTATGCCATCGGTGAATGTAATTTTGCCGATCATGGCGCGAACCGCTTAGGTGCCAACTCATTACTACAAGCTAGCGTCGATGGATATTTTATATTACCCGTTACGATTGGAAATTATTTAGCTGATCATTTAAAAGATCCAAAGCTGACAACAGATCATCCGGCGTTCGTCGAAGCCGAAGAAATTTCGGTCAAGCGTCTTGAAAAATTAATTAATAACAACGGCACGAAAACCGTCGATTCAATTCATCGCCGCTTAGGACAAATTATGTGGCGCGAGTGCGCCATGAGCCGCACCGGGCCTGGATTAGAAAAAGCCATGGCTGAAATCAAAGCGTTAAAAGAAGAATTTCACTCTGACGTTAAAGTCACGGGTTCGGTCCACGAATTTAATACCGAATTAGATAAAGCCAACCGACTGAT
>JACMQO010000185.1 GCA_014376935.1 Bdellovibrio sp. | reverse complement strand
GTTAATTTAATCGTCTTAAAGACGATGCCCCTGACAACTTCGCTTTTAGGAATTTCAGGCGTCGTCTATTGGATGGGAGCCGCCTGGCTGACACTTTACTTATTAATTGATCGAAGGAAAAAACTTCGCTACCGCTTTGCGATCGCTTTATTTTTATGTTTAACGCTTTTTATTCCGGATAAATACCAACCCCAAATTAGTTATCTAAGTCACTTCTTAGGTTTTATCGCTGGAATTATCAGTGCTTTTATTTATTACGGATTAAATCACAAACGCATTCAGGCAGCCGAAAAAATTGAATACATTTACGACACACCCCAACCCGAACCGATCGTTCGAACGTTCACCACCGAATCATCCATTTCGGATGTGAACTAAATGACTGTTAAAATAAATTGAGCCCCTAGGCCGGGCTGACTGCGGGCCTCAATGGTCCAACCATGTGCTTTACAGATTGAACGCACTAAGCTTAAACCCAAACCTAAACCTTTTTCAGCTTTTCCATTTTGGGCGCGAAATAACCGGTCCCAAATTCGCGATAAGTCTTCATTTGAAATTCCGATGCCTTGATCGGCAATACAAATTTGCTTTTTAGAATCGACCACCTGAGTGCTCACTTTGATCTGACTTCCTGCCGGTGAATATTTCACGGCATTATCTAAAAGGTTAAACAAAACTTGTTTGCAGCGATTTCGATCTGCTTGAAATTGAAAAACACCTTGTTCATCAAAAAAGATAGAAATATTTTTTTGATCAGCGGCCAGGCTGTATAAATCAATACTTTCAGAAATGATATCATGAGAAGAAACTTCAACCGGTTTTAATTTTAAAACACCCGCTTCCGCTTCTGAAATATCCATAATCGTGTTGATAAAACTAACGATTTCAGTCGTGTTTTCAATCGTATCCGCTAAGGCTGATTTATATTCGGCCTCGGTCGAATGGCTTAGTAGCGCCAGCTCGGCCGAAGCCTGTAACCGGGTCAACGGGGTTTTTAACTCATGCGCCACTTGATCCAAAGTATGTTGCATATTCATAACCAACTGTTCAATTTTTTCGGTCATTTTGTTAAATAAATGAGTGATCTCGTGCAGCTCGTCTTGCTGCGACCTGGTTTCGACCCGCGCATTGAGCTCTCCTGAGTAGATGCGCTTCATAGTTTGAATTAAATGGCGTAACGGAGCTAAGGCCCGGTTTGAAAATATGAAACCACCAATACTGGCAACGATTAAAACTAAACCCAGAACAAGTAAAATGACGCTTAAATAACGACTTAGTAAATCATTTCGATCATCGGTATTTCGTGCCACTTGCAGATGGTAGCCATTCGCTAGCGGCCAATTGATCACTTCAAACTTATTCACTTCGTCGCGTTCTTTGGGGTCAACGTCTTTCATGAAAAAATGAGCCACTGATTTGCTGTTTTTCAAATTAGACAATTTTTTTTGAATTTCATCAATCGGCAGATCTTGCATTTTCTCGGGCACGTGAATAAAAATATTGGCGCCTTTATCTGATTCGATGCGCACTAAGAATTGTGATTCGTAATCACTTTCTTTTTCTTCGGCGATGATATTTTCGAGTTCTGTTAGCCCACCGTTTGAATAAATCGAGGCGTAGTTACTTATTTTCTCATGCAAAACATCATGATCACGCTGGACAAGCGATTCGCTTAAAAGAAAATAACTAAAAAATAAAATGAAAAAACTGCTTAGAACAAATAAGGCCGCATAGATAAAGGTCAGCCGAAAGCTAATTTTCTTATAAAAAAGACTATTCTGACTTAAGGACATAGCCAATCCCACGTAACGTATGCAAGTACGATTTTTTAAAATCTTTATCGATCTTATTTCTTAATCGATACACAAGCACATCGACCACGTTGGTTTGCGGATCAAAATTATAACCCCATATTTTTTCTAAAATTTGTTTCTTCGACAATGGGGTATTTGGATTTCGAATAAAATACTCTAAAAGAGAAAACTCTTTCACTTGCAGCTCAATTTTCTTACCTTCACGGTGCACTTCGCGAGTTAATAAATTCATTTGTACGTCTTCAAATGATAATTTACCGGCAGGAGACTGCATGACCGTTCGCTTAAGCAAATTATTAATGCGCGCCACAAGCTCAACGATGGCAAAAGGTTTGACCATATAGTCATCGCCACCTTTTTCTAAACCCAACACGCGGTCATCAAGACTTCTTTTAGCACTTAAAATTAAAACGGGAATATGGGCGTCTTTGGTACGTAGCTTTTCGATTAAATCCAGACCGTCACCGTCTGGCAACATCAGGTCAGTCACGATCAACTGAAATTTCTTATCCGATGCAAACATTTCGATGGCTTGGGCCCCGGTTGTGACGTGTGTACAAGCAAAGTGACTTTGCTGTAAACCTTCACAGATAGATTCCGCAATTTTAACATCGTCTTCGATAATTAGTATTGAGTTGCTCATGCAAGAACTTTAGCTAGTTCTTGAAAAGTTGGCTACAGCCAAATAAATGTTTTTCGGCCCAGAACACGTCTATGACACGATTGTCATTTATTGAGTAATGCCTACCTTTTGAAATTCATTGACTCGTAGCCATAAAGAAAAGCTATTGCGGCTCGGTCTTTTTTTTTTCGATTAAAATAAATCTTTTAAAAATGTAAACTCCAACTATTGTCAGCACGATTCCAATGGCAAAAAAAGCAAAAATGAATATGTCGTCTAAATCTTCCATACCGCGCAGCTTAAGCACACCGCATGAACTTGCCAATGATTAAATGTTTGTCATCAAGTCACCTTGCCACAACCCTGCACCATGACCTAGGCTATAATCATGTATAAAGGTGAACGTTTTAACAGTATCAGCCATCTTGTCGGAATCATCTTAGCCTTAGCCGGAGCCACCGCGTTACTTACCATTGCGATTAACAAAGGTGATATTTGGCGCATCGTGGGCTTTAGTATTTATGGCTTGATGATGGTTTTACTTTATTCAGTCAGCACGATTTACCATAGCACCAAAGGGCGCATTAAAGATATTTTTCGCCAACTAGATTACATCTCAATTTATCTGATGATCGCCGGCAGTTATACTCCATTTACACTTGTTTCTTTGCGCGGAATTTGGGGCTGGTGGTTATTCGGGGCCGTTTGGGGCCTGGCTCTGATCGGCATCGTTCAAGAAATACTGATCGGCAAAAAAACACGTAAGTATTCACTGATGATTTATCCACTGATGGGATGGCTGATCGTGGTCGCGATAAATCCTTTGATGGCTTCGTTGTCCACCGCTGGTTTTTGGTGGCTAGCGGCCGGTGGGCTTTCTTATACTTTTGGAATTATATTTTTCTTATTAGATGAAAAAGTAAAACACTTTCACGGCGTGTGGCATTTATGCGTCCTGGCCGGAAGTGTTTGTCAGTATATCTGCTTACTTGTGTACGTGGCTTAAATAAAAACAGGGAAAGTCTTTCAACTTTTGATCTGTACCCTTCCCTTTTCTAAATAAATTTTTAACTTAAGTTATTCTAAAACAATACGCTTCATGATACGGGCGTCGCATTTTCCGGCAAAGTTATGGACCGCAACGCGCGCTTTCGGCGACACGGTTAAGAAGCGCCGAATTCCGGGTGTGTTGACATCAACCATATTTTTAACGGCCGTTGCATCTGGCGTGTGCGAAAATCCAAGTTCAAATAACAAACTCCAGATTCCGTGCTTCCAGTAGGCGAAGTCTTCAAAAGTTCCATCTGCTGGGTAAAGAACCTCAGTGTTGTTACCGACTTGATAGCCACTTTCTTGCGTCGCAGCTTTTGCTAATTCAATGTAAGGTGCATCGTAAGGAGTTGATAAATCATGCGTTGAGATTCCCCAAGGGTAAACAACTGCTGGCGAATATGTGTGAAGAGTTGCCGACACTTGAATATTTTTTTCTTCTAAAAAATCAGCCAAGGCTTTTGTTGATTTCAAGTTAAAAGAGCTTCCTGAAACGCAAGGCCCCGGGTAATCACGATTTGGATCAAAGCTTCCTTTAACGCCTGATTCGTAACGATTTAAGTTATTGTAACCACCGATATTTAAAACCGGTAACACGTAAACTGTTTGCCCTTCGATTGGATTTTTTGCTAAGTCAGCGGCTACACCTAAAGACACAGCAGTTGATCCGTATTCGTTTCCATGATGAGTCGCTACAACTAAGGTATTCATCGTGCCGTTACCAATTTGTAACACTTGAATAGGCACACCTTTATCCGACACGCCGATCGATATAATTTTTGTCGTGGTTGGGTTTGCTTGGTTAATCTGAGCCAATGTCGTCGTGACTTTATCGTAGTTACTTTGACTTGGAGCCATCGCTAAAAATAGGGACAATATTGTATTTATCATGACTAAAGTTTTACGAAACTTATTTTGAATAACAAATAATCAAACTGTTACATTCAAATAACTAGACCTTCGTCGGCGTCTTATTTTTTTAAATACTAATAGTCACACGCGCTCGCGGCCGGCTTCATCCCGCACTTAGAAATAACCGGACGCTCTGTTTGATCGCCCCACTGCCCACTGACATTACAACGATAACGAAAACATTTATCATTTTCCATTTGCCAGTAACACTGATCTTTTTGACCGAAAGGTTTTTTACATAAATAAGAATCCAGAATTTTCTGGGCTTTTTGAATTTTTACTAGCTGGGCCTTTTTGATTTTTGCCGCTTCAAGTTCACGTGTTTTAAGTAAGGCTTTCTCTTTTTCAAAATAGCTTGAAGTATCAAACTTTTCTTTCTCTTTTAAAACACCGTGGGGCATTCGTTTTGAATCTAAAAAGTAATCATACTTTACTTTTCCTGATTCATCATTTTCGCCTTCGTAAATGACCGATTCGCCCGCCTTCATCACAACCGTCTTTTCAAAATCTAAAAATGAAGCGGTCATCTGACCACGAATCACCTGAAACTGTGCCGATGGCTTTTTCTTATCAATCATCACCAGTACATCAATTTCGGCCGGAAGATTTAAATCAAAAAAAGCACTTTTAACCTGCATTTTAGATGCTTTTTCAGACTGATACCGAACGACGCCGTCAAAAATAAAAAACTCGGCCGCTTCACCGGTATCGGGACCGACTTGCGGGACTTGCACACGCGATTTTTCAAGAATCGTTAGCTTTTCACCCTGAGGAAATTCAACGGTTAACTCTTCATTATTGGCCGTCACGACGACGAAAGCATTTTTCAAATCTTGGTCTTTTTTTAAAATCGCTTTCTTATTATTCACGAACTCAACAATCGGAGAGTTCTGCCAACTTTTGATCTGTGGGTATTTTAAGGGTTGAGCGAACGTTCGAAATTGAAAAAAAAGGCAGACAAAAACAAACGCGATCTTCATGATTTTAATCCTAACTCTTTAAGTTTTGCCCACTTTAAAAAGACCGAATAAGCCGCGCTACGCGCGATCAGATAACCAACCCACCCGTCTAAAATTCCTAATTTTAAAAAGTAACATTCAATAAATTTAACGGTCGGTTTTGTTAAAAAATGAAAATGCGAAAAGTGTTTTCCTTGATCCCACATTTTCTGAGCCAATAGCCCCGAGTACTTGTTATTCGTCTGCACATGCTGATCAATGTTTTTAAACACATAGTGATGAAGCGGATGGTTTAATCTTTGAAGTTTTGGACCTTCCACTTTTTCGTGGATGATGTTTTGGTTCCATTGACTGTGCTGTCGATTGAAAAGTCTAATTTGATAATCGGGATACCAGCCACCGAACCGCACCCAATGACCTAGGTAATTTGACAATCTTGGTAATTTGTAAGCGACCTGCAAATCAAGGGTGTAATCTTGAATTTCGTTCGCTAAATCCGGGCTTACGACTTCGTCAGCATCAATTGACAAAATCCAGTCGTGTTTTGCAAGGCTTGCGGCTTTATGTTTTGTCGGCCCAAACCCAAGCCATGGTCCTTCGACAACTTTTGCGCCCAACCTTTGGGCAATTTGAATTGTTTTGTCTTTTGACCCTGAATCATAAATGAAAACCTGGTCGGCCCATTGAACAGAGTTTAAACACCTTTCGATATTTGCCTCTTCGTTCAAACAGATCACAACAATGCTTATATTCATTTTTTTCACTAATTTATGTCACAACCTTTCATCTTTCTTGTCAAACTAAAGTACAGGTGGCTACGATACAGTTATGAAAAAAAATAACACGACAAAATTTTTTAAAATTGGATTCATCTTCGCTACCGCTTTACTTTTATCACGCCCACTTTTTGCTTACCAATCCGTTGGCGAAACGGCAGAGCTTTTACCCGAAGGTTATTATAAATTAGGATTAGCTCCGCAATTGATTGTTAGCGAAGGCGGCGGTTTTAACATGGGCGCTTTCTTTGACATGTACGTTATTGACGGCGTTAACGGTCGCGTTGAATTGGGCGGCGGTAAAACTGATTTCTGGGCGACAGCGTCTGCGAAATGGGTACCGATTCCAGATATCGATCGTCAACCAGCGGCGGGTCTTCGTGCAGCAGTAACGACAGCGCGTGATGATGAAGCCAATTTCTTTAATATTCAAATCACGCCGATCGTCAGCAAAAAAGCAGAAACGATCTACGGCGAAATGGTTCCGTTCGTGGCTTTACCGATTACTTTCGTTAGCGCCAGCAAAGATTTAAATTCAAATGGAAAATCATACACATCTAGCCAATTTGCAATTGGAGCTGAATGGTTTCAAAATAAAGACGTTAATTACGGGGCTGAATTCGATCTTAATTTAAGTAATTCATTCTCTGGTATTTCAGCTTTTATCAGCTTTCCGTTTGATGGAACTGTTGGTTACAAAAAAAATAGATAGGATCACATGTTAAACTGGCTTTTTGGAACATCCGCAAATTCAGGTGCCGATATGTACATTGACCTTGGCACCGCAAACACTTTAATCGCCATTCGCGAAAAAGGCATCGTCTTAAATGAGCCCAGCCAAGTGATGGTTTCTATGACGAATGCTAAAAAGCGAAAAGTTTTAGGCATTGGTTTAGAAGGCATCGAAGTCAGTAAAAAAAATCCAGGTCACATCATCACGATCAAACCCGTCAGTGACGGCGTGATCGCCGATTTCGATGCGACCCGATTAATGATGCAGTATTTTATTTCTAAAGTTTTAAAAGCCCATAACATCACTCGTCCGAAAGTTGTCGTATCGATGCCGTACGGTGTGACCGAAGTTGAAAAGAAAGCTGTGATCGAAGCCTGCCGTTCAGCGGGCGCAAGCCGTACTTTCTTAATTGATGAGCCCATGGCGTCGGCGATCGGCGCAGGACTTCCGATTAAAGAAGCCTCTGGTCAAATGATCATCGACATCGGTGGTGGCACAACTGAAATCGCCGTCATCGCTTTAGCTGATATCGTTTACTGCGAACCTTTAAAAATGGGTGGACATAAATTTGACGAAGCGATCATTCGTTATTTAAAAGATACGAAAAAATTAGTGATCACCGAAGACTTAGCCGAATACTTAAAAATCGAATTAGGCACAGCACTTCCTAAGAAAAACATTCGCTCGATCGAAATTGAAGCGCGTGATTTAAATACGGGTTTTCCTCGCAAACAAGTCATCACGTCGGAAGAAATTGGCCTTGCGCTATCCGATTCAATTCAAACCATCGTTCATAGTATTTTAAATGCGATCGAAAAAACACCACCGGAATTAGTTTCTGATATCATCGATAACGGGATTGTTTTAGCTGGTGGTGGCGCTCTTATAAAAGAAATGTGCGCTAAGATCGAAATGGAAGTTCGAATCCCGGTGCGCGTCGCTGATAACCCATTAACCGCGATTGCCCTTGGCGGAGAAAAAGTTTTATCTGATCCCGATCTTTTAGATAAAATTCAGCTAGAAGTTTAGTTTTATAAATTATCGTTAAAAAATTCGAGGTCCTTAAATGACGTTACCTAAAAGACAAATCATCATGACGTGTGCGCTACCCTATGCCAATGGCCCTATTCATTTAGGCCACATGTTAGAGCATATTGAAGCCGATATTTATTCTAGATTTCAGAAAATGCGCGGTCATGAATGCGTTTTCATCTGCGCGGATGACACGCACGGAACTCCGATCATGATCAAAGCACGCGAGCAAGGCATTACGCCTGAAACTTTGATCGGTAAATCTTTCACCGAACACACGGCCGATTTTAAAGACTTCTCGATCGCATTTGATCATTACGGATCAACCAACTCTGACGAAAATAAAAAATTGTGCGAATTATTTTACGAACGCATGAAGGCCAAAGGTCACGTTCATAAAAAACCAATTCAGCAGCTGTACTGTGATCACGATAAAATGTTTCTACCGGACCGTTTCGTTAAAGGAACGTGCCCGAAATGTAAAACGCCTGATCAGTACGGTGATTCGTGTGATGTTTGCGGCGCCACTTACGCGCCTGAAGATCTGATTAACCCAGGATGTTCTTTATGCGGAACTCCACCGGTAAAAAAAGCGTCAGATCATATTTTCTTTCGATTAAATGATTTTAAACAGTACTTAACCGAATGGCTTCCGAAGCATACGACACCTGAAATTTCTAAAAAAATGATGGAGTGGTTTAACGAAGATTTACGTGACTGGGACATTTCACGTGACGAGCCCTATTTTGGTTTCGGCATTCCGGGAGAGCCTGGAAAGTTTTTTTACGTCTGGGTCGATGCCCCGATGGGATACGTTTCAGCCCTTGATCAGTGGGCGAAGAAAAATGGCCGAAAATTAGAAGATTTTTGGGCTGCGGATTCAAAAGCCGAGATCTATCATTTCATTGGAAAAGATATCGTTTACTTTCATACCTTGTTCTGGCCGGCTTTACTAAAAAGTGCCGATTTCAAGACGCCAACCGCGATCAACGTGCATGGGCACGTGATGGTGAACGGTGAAAAGATGAGTAAATCAAAAGGCACGTTCATTTCAGCACGGGTTTATTTAAATCATTTAGACCCCCAGTACTTACGCTATTACTACGCGACAAAAATTAACGGCACCGTGAATGATCTCGATCTAAACTTTGAAGATTTCACGTCACGCGTGAATTCGGACCTTGTTGGCAAGATCGTGAACTTAGCTTCGCGCGGCGCCCAGATGTTAACTAAAAAAATGGACGGCGTTTTAAGCGAGCTTGATTCAGCAGGCGCTAAAATTTTAGAACAGATTCGTGCCGACGCCGAAAAAATAGCGGGATTTTACGATCAGCGTGACTTCGCAAAAGCCACCACGGCCATTCGTGAACTAGCCGATCAAGTGAATAAATACTTTGACGAAAAAGCACCGTGGAAAACTTTAGAAGCGAATCCTGAAGAAACGAAAAAAGTGATCACGACGACGTTAAATGCGTTTAGATTGCTTGCGATTTATTTAAAGCCCGTTATGCCCGTTATGGCCGATCAGGTGGCGCAGTTATTGGGTGAAAAATCGTATCAATGGTCTGACCTTTCAACCACTTTAACCAACCACAAAGTGAACGACTACGTCCATTTAGCAAGCCGAATCGATCCTGAAAAAATTAAATCTATGATCGAAGAGCAAAAAACGATTTACGCGGCTGTCGAAAAACCAAAAGCGAAAGCAGCTGTTGCACCTGCGGCCACGGGTTCTGTTTCTAAATCAGCGGCGCAAGCTAAAATTGCGGCTGAAAATGAAAAGCCGGCCGAGATCGAATTTGAAGACTTCATGAAGATCGATCTGCGCATTGCTAAGATCATCGAAGCTGAAGAAATCAAAGAAGCTGATAAATTATTAAAAATCAAAGTCGAATTAGCTCCGGGCGAAACAAAACAGATCATCGCGGGCATTAAAGCCGCTTACGACCCTTCAAAATTATTGGGCCGTCATGTTTTAGTGTGCACGAATTTAAAACCGCGTAAAATGAAGTTCGGCATGAGCGAAGGCATGATTTTAGCCGCTGGCGACGGTGGTTCGGATTTATTTGTACTATCACCTGATACGGGCGCAAAAGCCGGAAGCCGCGTGAAATAAATGACATCAGCAGAAAAAAAAGTATTAGAAGAAATTTATCAACTATTCAGCGGTATGGAGAAAGATTCGGCTGATGCCTTGTTTGACAATACAATGCTGGAACAGCTGATTTCTTTGATCGCTAGCTTTTCTGAATCGGAAGATCCGATATTAAAAAAATTATCATCTTATAAAAATCATTTAAATGAACAAATGACTTTAAAACATTTTGCCACGATTACCGTTCCGTTTGAACGCGCGCTTAAAAAATCAGTGCAAGATGATGATTTTTTAATTTCATCTCATGACCGTGATCACTTAATCACTCCGCGCGTTCCGTTACATTTTGTAGTCGATAATATGCGATCAGCTTTTAATGTCGGCTCCTTGTTTCGTACTGCGGACACACTAGGGGCGCAGAAGATTTGGCTTTGTGGCTACACACCAACGCCGCACCAAATTCAAGTCGGAAAGGCGGCCCTTGGGGCCACGATCGTTATGCCGTGGGAGACGACTTCATTTACCGAAGCCATCCGTCAATTAAAAGAAGCGGGGTTTCAAATCATCGCTTTAGAAACAACATCAAAATCAATCGTAATGTCGGCCCCTTTTGAGAATAAAAAACCAACCGCTTTCGTGATCGGCAATGAACGCTTTGGTTTAGAGTCTGATCAATTAGCGATGTGCGATGAAATTCGTAAAATTGAAACGTTCGGAATTAAAAATTCACTGAACGCCGGTGTTGCCGCCGCCATTGCTGGGTACGAATGGCGCCGCCAATGGAACGAGGCCGATGGAATTAGTTCTTAAACCCATTGGTTTTATTCAGTCTAAACAAGTTGAACCTTACCAGGCTTCACGCCAACCTGACGACATCAGCGAACCCGCCATCTTAAAATTGGAACCTGGTCATAATTTCGAACAGGCTTTACAAGATTTAGATGGATGCAGCCACGTCTGGCTTATTTTTGGTTTTCATCAAAACTCAAACTGGAAGCCCTTAGTGAAAACACCGCGCTCTGATCGTAAAATCGGCGTGTTTGCGACACGTGCGCCCTATAGACCAAATCCATTAGGCTTAAGCTGTGTCAAACTGATCTCGGTCATGGGATTAAAACTAGAGATCGGTCCAAACGATTTATTAGACGGAACACCGATCTACGACATTAAACCTTATCATCCTGAATCAGACCGAATTGAAGAAAGCCAAATCAAATGGTTTGAAAATTCGATGCACCCGAAGATGAAAATAAATATATCACCGTCGGCTGAAGATGAATTAGATTTTTTAGAAATTAATGGGGTTTCAGAACTTAGATCCTTCATCCAACGACAGCTTGAATACGATCCAACGAACGGTGATAAAAAACGCGTAGAGAAAAATAGCAGCTACTGGACGCTTGCCTACCGCACCTGGAGAATTGATTTTTTAATCGCCGAAGATTCAGTCGGCATTTTAGCGATTCGCTCTGGCTATACCCCTCAAGAGCTTAATGACCAAGACGATACCTACAAAGATAAGGCTATTCATCGTAAATTTGTGGCGCATTTTACTTAGTAACTGCGAACACCGAATAAACGTTCGTACATACGTACGAACGACTGCCGCGACTTTATGTTTATCAAACCGACAACTTTGCTAGCTTTCCGAAGCTAGCCGTCTTTTTCAAACCAAAAGCAAAAATAAGCCTTATAGCACCCGCAATTAAAAAAAGAGACTCGTAATTTTCAGAAACTAAAAACTTCAGTACGACCGCTCCTAAAAGCGTTCCTAGTACTTGAGTGATGACGTTAAAAAAATAAAAAATAGAAATCATTTCGATTTTTTCATTAGCTTCTAACGTTTTAAAAAAGCTTAATGACAAACCCATTTCAAAACAAGCAAGCCCCAGCCCAGATAAAAAATGAAGACTAAACATCAACGGCACATTGATACATAACGGCCACAAGATCGGCAAAGGTGCCGAGATCAAAGCCCCGCAATACAACAGCGAAAACGGCGGCATATTTCTTTTCACTTTTGATAAAACTAAAGTTAGAAAAATTTTGCCCGCAAACAATCCGATCATTACCCACATGAAATCTTCATAAGAAAGATGCCGCTTGGTCAAAAGATAAGACGCTACAAATGGCGCAGACAGATAAACAGCTAGATTGTAAACCGTGTACCGCATGAAAAACGTTTTATGTTTTTTTAATAAACTCTGGGCTTTTGATTTTTCAAAATGAATGCTCGTTAAACTTTCGGTGTGTTTTCTAAATAGTTTGTACGTAATGAATTTAAATAAAGCGCACACGGAAAATAAACACGCAAATAAATACTCGACCGCGATATCTAACTTGTAAAGATGAAGTAGAACTCCACCGATCACAAGCCCAGTCACGATGCCAAACTGAATGAACCGCGTGCGGCTAGCAAAATACTTCTGGCTATTTTCAACAGAAACTAAATCCGATATCCAACGATTCCATGCCGGAATGGCTGAATAGTAACCCGCCCAATAGGCCGAATAAAATACGAGAAGCCACAACACCGGCGTCTCGGTCGGAATGACCGCCAGAACCGTTAAGCCAAATAAAGAAACAAGCTGAATCCCCGCCGCCAACGGAACCCATGTTGATAAATTTAAATGTCTAAATTTTTTAAGCAGCAACCACTGAAATACAATGGCAAAAATCATCGGAACCGAAACTAAGACGCCGGCCTGAATGGGGCTTGCACCCTTCATTAAAGAAAAAGCCGGAAAATAAGTCTCGGCCAATCCAATTACAAGGCTTGTAAAAAAAGCTTCAAGTAAACTTAGTTCAGTAACCGTCAGCCGTCTCATAAAGCTTTATCACTACAATTCATTCAATTTTATAAACTTGAAACTTCGACTACGACAACAGTGATCTTAACATCCACGCCGTTTTTTCGTGAACCTGCATACGTTGAGTCAATAAATCTAACGTCACTTCATCATTACAGCTTTCAGCCAAAGGATACAAAGAGCGCGCCGTTTGAATAACGATGTGATGACCTTCTAAAAGTTCTGAAATCATTTTTTCTGCTTTCGGAACTTTATCCGATTCAGAAATCGAAGTTAATTTAGAAAACTCTTTATAAGATCCCGGAGCGTACTCACCTAGCGCACGGATACGCTCAGCAATTAAATCAAGCGCATTCCAAAGCTCGGTGTACTGATCCATGAACATCACGTGCAAAGTGTTGAACATCGGCCCTTCAACGTTCCAATGAAAGTTGTGAGTCTTAAGATACAAAGTATAGCTATCAGCTAAAAGTTTAGCTAACCCGCCAGCCACAGCCGAACGTTGCTTATCAGAAATACCTAAATCAACTTTTTTAGAAACCGCTTTATCTTTTTTCATAAAAATCCTTATCTGTAAAAATGAGTTAATAACAACCGACTTAATCAGCTTAAACAACAGCTCAACAAGAAGCCATTATCACTCAGTTTTACCAATGAAGTCATAAACATTTTCGATTGTTAAAAAAAGACCCAGACCAGAGCCTAAAAAGAAGATATCCGCACGGCCAAAAGAGTAAGATTCCTTTGGGCGAACGTTTAACATCGGCAAAGCTGGCTGGGGAGATATCGAAGACGAAAAAATCTCTCTTTCACCGCCACGATGGCGGTGAAATCAGGGGGCGGCCGGCTAGGCTCGGGGAAAGCTCGCCGACTGCAAGGATGCAAAGCCAGTTGCGAAGCCAAGAACGAGAAAAGTACCAGGTACTTTCACGGCTAGACGCACCACATCCCCAAAAGTGAGCTGGAACCATTTGGCCCCCCAAAAAAAAGCCCCAGTTCATCACCAGGGCTTTCCAAATATTAAATAAACTCAACTAAAGAAGAACTATTTCAAAGCAATCAACTGAGCGATCAACAAAGAAACAACTGACATCACTTTAATCAAGATCGCGATACCCGGACCAGATGTATCTTTGAACGGGTCACCGACAGTGTCGCCGATAACAGCGGCTTTATGAACTTCAGATCCTTTTTTATGACCTGGAAGACCACCTTTTTCGATAAATTTCTTCGCGTTATCCCAAGCGCCACCTGCGTTCGCCATGAATAAACTCATCGACGCACCAACAGCTAAACCACCGGCTAACAAACCAGCTAAGGCTTGAGGACCCATGACAAAACCAACAACGATCGGAGCCACGATGGCGATCATACCCGGTAAAATCATTTCCCATAATGCAGCTGTCGTTGCGATATCAACGATCTTAGCTGGTTGTGGTTCTGCTTTACCTTCACGTAATCCAGGAATTTCTTTGAACTGACGAGCGATCTCTTCAACGATTTTACCCGCAGCAC
>JACMQO010000184.1 GCA_014376935.1 Bdellovibrio sp. | reverse complement strand
ACCACTTCAAAGCCTGTGGCATCACAACCGAAAGCGAAAGCTAAAAATGCGAAAGCAAGCGAAGCTTCAGGATTAAAAATTGATTTAATTACCATTACCGGTCAGTTAAAAATTGAAAAAGAAGCGATCTTGGCTAAACTTGTTTCACAAGTCGGTGGCTCTTACACTGATGCGCAAGTCACTCAAGACATTCAAGCCCTATTTAAAATGGGATACTTCGTGCAAATCGAAGCCACGAAAGAAATTAAAAATGGCACGGTTCATTTTGAATTTAAAGTTGTCGAAAAACCGACAATTGCCGAAGTCGTTTTTGACGGTAATACCGAAGTTAAGTCAGAAGATTTAGAAAAAGAAACGGGTCTAAAAAATTACGAAATTTTAAATACCACAAAAATTAAAGACGCTGTTGTTAAAATTGAAAAGTATTACGAAGACAAAGGTTTTTATTTAGTTAAAATCGAGCCAGTCATCGAAGAAGTTAAGAAAGATGAATCTGTTCGTATTAAGTTCGTCATCACTGAAAACGACAAAGTAAAAGTTAAAAAAATTACCTTCTTAGGAAACACAAATTTAAAAGATTCGTACTTAAAAGGCCGCATGTTTACCCAAGAAGCGGGTTTTTTCTCTGGCATCAGTAGCTCGGGCTCATTTAAGCAAGAAGCTTTCGAGCGTGATATTCAGGTTTTAAAATTCTTGTACTGGAACCTAGGTTACGTTCAAGTTAAAATCGATCGCCCTTTAGTGACCGTGACTCCGGATAAAAAATCGATCTACATCACGTATCATATTGAAGAGGGTGCTCAGTACAGCATCGGAGAAGTCGACTTTGCGGGTGACCTTCTATTCTCTAAATCAGAACTTTTAGACAGCGTAAAAATTAAAGACAATGGTATTTTTGCGGTCGATGTGATGCAAAAAGATATCACCGAACTTCAAGCGAAATACGGTGACTTAGGTTACGCTTTTGCCAACGTTATTCCTAGATATGCGTTTAAAGAAAAAGAAAAAATCGTCGACTTAGTTTTTGAATTTGAAAAAGGAAACAAAGTTTATTTTGGTAATATCAATGTCGTGGGCAACTCAAAAACACGCGATAAAGTGGTTCGCCGTGAATTAAAAATTGTTGAAGGCGAGCTTTACAACGAAACTCGTAAACGTTTATCGCAAGAAAACATTCAGCGTTTAGGTTTCTTTGAAGAAGTAAACTTTAAGACCAGCACAACGCCAGAAAAGCCGAATCTTTTAAATATCGACGTGACGGTTAAAGAACGAAACACGGGTCAGCTTCAATTGACGGCCGGTTACGGTAACGTTCAAGGCTTAAGCTTAGGTGGGTCGATTCAGCAGAACAACTTCCGTGGCTTAGGTCAGACTTTAGGGGCGCGCATTGACGCCACGAAAGATCGCCAAGATTACTCTTTAAGTTTAACTGAGCCTTACTTCTACGATACTTTATGGTCTGCAGGTTTTGACGTATTCTACATCGAAAATAAAGAACGTATCACATATGACAATCGTAAAGTCGGCGCGGCCGTTCGTTTCGGGCATCCCGTATTTAATGACAATACACGCGCATTGTTTCGTTATAAAATTGATAAAACAGCGTTATTTGCGAATGAAAATACCGATCCTTTATTGTTCCCACTAGATACGGCACAAGGGGTGACTAGCTCGGTTACTTTAACTTTAGAGTACGATACGCGTAATGACAGGTTCTCTCCATCAAAAGGTATTTTGACGGATATCTCTTACGAGCGTGCAGGCTTCGGTGGAGATCTAAAATACCAAGAGCTTTCAACGCACTTTAGGTATTTCTACAATTTATTCTGGGACGTTGTTTGGCGTAATAACTTAACGTTCTTAATGCTTCAAGCGAACGACTCTGATCATGAAGTTCCGTTTACTGAACGTTATCAATTAGGCGGTGCGTATACGCTTCGCGGTTTCGGTTCAAGCACCGTGGGTAAACGTTTATACTCTCAATGGCGTTATGATCAGCTCGGCAATTCTGCAAGCCCTTATTACGTAGCAGGAATTAGCGATGACGAAAAAAGACGTCGTTCGAATCTAATTTTCGGTGGTACAAAAGAATTACTATTCCAAACAGAAGTACAGTTCCCTTTAATCAAAGAGGCGGGTCTTACGGGTGTCTTCTTCTACGACGCCGGACAAGCTGAAGATGCGCTGTCGCAAAGTAAAATGATGAGTGACTTTGGTATCGGGTTCCGTTGGCAGTCTCCGTTAGGGTTGCTGCGTTTTGAGTGGGGCTGGCCTTTAACTCAAGACAATGTTGACCGTGATACGGTGAACTTTGAATTCTCGATCGGTCCTCCGTTCTAATTTTTATTTTTATATTTAAACAAACGTTAATTAATACAAAGGAGAATTTTATGAAATTATTTTTAACTCTTGCAGCCGTTATGATGACTGCTTCTTTGGCTTCGGCTGACTTTAAATTAGCTTACGTTGATGTTCAGAAGGCGATCGAAAAATCTTCAGCTGGTAAAAAAGCAAAAGAAGATATGAAAAAAGAAGCCGAGAAAAAGAACAAAGACTTAGAAAAGAAAAAAGCCGACGTTGATAAAATGCGTGAAGATATCGAAAAGAAACGTTCAGTCTTGTCTGAAGAAGCTTTCGGTAAACGGGCAGCTGAACTTCAAGAAGAAATGCAAAAATTCAACGTGTTAGCACAAAAAGCTCAACAAGAATTACAGAAAAGAGAAGCTGACTTATTACAACCCATCGTAGAAAAAATGAAAAAAGTGATCGCGGGCTTAGCTAAAGAAAAGGGTTTAAGCATGGTTATTCAAAGTAATCAAAATGCACAGATCGTTCTTTTTGCGACTCCAGAGTCAGACATCACTGAAGATGTTGTTAAAGCATTTGATAAAGAAAAATAGTTTTTAAATTTATGAAAATACATCCTACAAGTATTATTTCGGCTGATGTTGTTTTAGAAAACGACGTCGAAATCGGACCCTACTGCAATATCCAAGGCCGTGTTAAAATCGGCCAAGGAACATTTGTTGAAGGTCACGTTACCATCGGATCACGTTTTGGCGTGGTTGAAATTGGTAAAAATAATCATATCTCGCCGGGCGCCGTGATTGGTGGTCCTCCGCAAGATATCAGTTATAAAGCAGAACCAACAAAGTTGATCATTGGCGATAATAATATTATCCGCGAATTTTCGACTTTAAATATCGCGACCAGCAAAGGTGAAGGTATTACTTCTGTTGGAAATAACTGTTACTTCATGGCTTACTCGCATGTTGGTCACGACTGCCTTATCGGTAACAATGTGATCGTTGCGAATAACTCGCACTTCGGTGGTCATTGTATCGTTGAAGATAACGTCGTTATTGGTGGAGTTTGTGCATTTAACCAATTTTCTAAAATCGGCAAGAATTCGTTCGTTGCCGGATCTAGCATCGTGAACAAAGACATTCTTCCGTTCTCAAGAGCGCAGGGTAATTACGCGGTTGTTCGCGCAACGAACAAAGTGGGATTACTTCGTAAAGGTTTTTCTAAAGACGACGTAAATAACATTCACAAAGCCATTCGCATTGTGATCATGGGGTCTGCGACTTTAGAAGAAGCTTACAAGCGCATCGAAGACGAATGTAAACCTTCAGAAAATATTTCGTACTTAGTTAACTTTATCAAAAGTTCTAAGCGTGGCATTGCAATCGCAAGAAACGCGGGAACAAACTCAGCAGCAGAGGAGTAGCACATGGCATTACGTGGAGCTGTCATTGGCGTCGGTTATTTAGGACAGTTTCACGCCCAAAAGATCAAAGCTCATCCTGAGGCTGAGCTGGTCGCCGTGTGTGATTTTTCATTTGCGCAAGCGCAAAAGGTGGCGGCTGAACTTGGCACCACGGCCGTTGAAAAAAAAGAAGACCTTCTAGGTAAAGTCGATTTTGTGCAAATTGCGGCTTCAACCCAGGCCCATTTCGAATTAACTAAATTCTTTTTAGAAAATAAAATTCCCGTTCTGGTTGAAAAACCAATTGCCGCAACGGTCGAACAAGCGCGTATTCTTTGTGACTTGGCTGAAAAAAATCAGACGTTATTTACAGTGGGTCACATTGAACGTTTTAATCCGGCTTTAAAGTTCTTAAAAGACAACAAGGCCGGAGCAACCTACTTAGAAATCAATCGTCTGGCTCCTTTTCGTCCGCGCGGTGCGGACGTTAGCGTTCTGCATGATTTAACGATTCATGATATCGATTTAGTGAACTGGATCTTTGATGAGCCCATCGTTAGTTACGAAGTGTCGGGCGCAAAATTGATTAAGCCAACGATCGATGATGTTTCGATCCGTTTGAAATTAAAAAGCGGTATTCAAGTGACGATTAATAACTCACGCGTAACTCCGCAAATTATTCGTAACTACCGTTTAGTTAAAAAAGATGAAGTGATCGTGATGAACACCGCAACCTTAGAAGCTGAAATTTTAAAAGTAACCCATGAAGATCCGTTCCATACGGTTGAAAAAGTTCAAATTCCTAAAGCTGATACATTGGCGTTAGAAACGGACCACTTTATTCAGTGCTTATTGGGTAAAAAACAGCTGATGATTACCGCTAAAGAAGCGACCTTTGCTTTAGAGCTTGTCGAAAAATTTGTCGCAGATATTGAAACCCAGTTAAAGGCGAAAGCCTAACATGAAAACCGAAATCATGATCATCGCTGCCGAGGCATCTAGTGCGCATTACGCTTTAAAGCTGATGCAACACTGGAAAGCTGAAGGCAAAGACTACCATTATTTCGGAGTCGGTTCAGACGAGATGGAGCAAAATGGTTTCGAACGCTTTGGCAAATCGGAAGAGATGGCCGTTGTCGGAGCCGCTGAAATTATCGCCCACTATTCAAAACTAAAAGCGATTTTTAATGAACTCGTGAAGCAAGCAGAATTGAGAAAGCCGAAAGTGGTGGTCGTTATGGACTACCCTGAATTTAATTTAATGCTTTCTAAAAAATTATTCAAGTTTGGCTTAAAAGTATTTTATTATATCTCTCCGCAGGTTTGGGCTTGGCGTAAAAACCGTGTTGAAACGATTAAAAAATACTGCGTGAAGGCCTTTTTACTATTTCCATTTGAAGTTGATTTTTACAAATCACGTGGTATTCCGTACGAATTTGTGGGGCATCCGTTACTGGATGAACTAGATCCTGATCTTTACGATCAACAAAAAATCACGGCACGTCGTGAACATTACGGAATAAAATCGAACGAGAAAATTTTAGCTTTAATGCCCGGTTCACGTACGGGGGAACTTGATCAGCTTTTAAATATTCAATTAGAAGTTGCACGAAGACTTTTAAAAAAATACCCGCATTTACGTTTAATGGTTTTCATTGCGCCTTCAGTAAAGAAAGAAGCGATGCAGGCCCGGTTAGAAGATTTTAAATCGCCCTATATTCTATTAAAAGATGATCCAAACAAAATGATTAGCTTAGCCGATTACCTTCTGGTGGCTTCAGGTACTGCGACATTAATGGTGGGTCTTTTACATAAGCCAATGGTTATTATGTACAAAATGAAATGGACGACTGGAATTTTCGTTAAACTATTAGTTCGTGGCATCAAATTTTTTGGTCTAGTTAATTTAATTTTGGGTCGTGAAGTTGTGCCCGAGCGAAAGCAAGCCGATGCAAACCCCGACGAGCTTTTCAAGCTGATGGATCGCTATATCACGGATCCAGACTACTATGCGCAAACAGTCGAAGAGCTTAAGAAAATTTCAAGTTATTTAGGAAATCCAGGCGCTACGGCCCGTGTTGCCAAAACGCTTGAAGCGTACTTATGATTTTAAAGTCCGCACAATACCTATATGGATTTGGATCTGGTTTAAAAAATAAATTATACGATCGTAATTACATTAAAAAAATAAAATTGGATGTTTCCGTTATTTCAGTCGGAAATCTTTCGGTTGGTGGGACGGGTAAAACACCTTGTGTGGAAATGTTAGTTTCCGAGATTTCTAAATTAGATCGATTTAAAAAAATTGTTATCGTCAGCCGCAGTTATAAAGCAGGCCTAAGAAAGCCTTCGAAAGTGGATTTGAAAAATCCCGAAGCGGTGTCTTTATTTGGTGATGAACCTTGTTTACTGCAAACTATACTTCCCCATTGTTCGGTATGGTCTGGACCAAGCAAATCACAAACAGCTTTGGCCGCGATGGCAGATCGGCCTGATTTAATAATTGTTGATGATGGGTTTAGCCACCGTAAACTGGCCCGTAATTTTGATTTAGTTCTGATCGATGCGACAGCTCCGTTCAATTACTTTCAGCAATTACCCGTGGGGCGGTTGCGTGAACCGCTTTCACAATTGGCACGTGCGCAAGCCGTATTGATCACCCGTACGAATTTGGTGGATGTCAGCAAAATTGAAAAAATAAAGCAGTTGATTTTAAAGAGTGCACCGAAGTTGATAGATTCGATTTATCAATCTGAATCGCTAACGGTCGTTCCTGGAGTGAATCCAGGTAGCGAGTTATTTGTCTTTTGCGGATTAGGAAATCCAAAATCATTTAAAGCTTCGCTCGAAGCTTTAGGCTATAAGGTCACTGTTTTTAAAGAATTTCCAGATCATTATCAGTATTCCAATTCTGATTTAGATATGATCTTGGCCGAGTTTGATGTACGTCCGGGATTAAAGTTAGTTACAACAGAAAAAGATCTTATTAAAATTAAAGGCCACGCACTTTTAGACAGTGTCTGCGTCGCTAAAAATAAAATTGAAATTACACAAAATAAGAAAGGGGACCTGATTGAAAAAATTTGCAAATCTTTTTAGTTCGGTCGTCGCTTGGATCTGGTCGTTTTTACCTTACAAGTTAAATCTTTATTTTGGAAACGTATTAGCCTTTCTTTGGATTGATATTTTTCAAATTCGTAAAGATGTTATTTACTCGAACCTAGATATTGTATTTCCGAACAAAAGCTTTGAAGAAAAGAAAAAAATTGCGCGTGGTTCGATGCAAAGTATGGGGCGAAATTTTTTTGATACGTTTAAGATTCCGTCTGTGGATCTACCGTGGATTGAAAAACAAGTGCGTTTTCACGGGTTGGATCATTACGAAAAGGCTTTGGCTGAAGGTAAGGGAATCCTTTTTTTGTCTCTTCATTTAGGGAGTGGTGATTTAGGGGCTGCGGTTTTAGCTAAACGATTAAAGCCCATTTATATTATTAGTAAACGTTTTAGAAATCAGTTTATCGATACGGCTTGGTTCGCGCTGCGTGGTGCTTCAAAGACACAATTTATCGATGCTCACGGTAAGAAAAATGCTTTTGAAATACTCGGAGCTTTGAAAAAAAACTTTGGTGTGGTTTTTGTATTAGATCAGTTCATGGGTAAGCCATTCGGGGTTTTAACCTCTTTTTTCGGTAAAAAAACCGGTACGGCCTATGGTCTAGCCTTATTTGCCAAAAAAACTCAGGCCCCAGTTGTTCCAATTTATACCCATTGGGGCAAAGATGGGATGTTGAATATTAGTTTCGGCGAAAGAATTGATTTGAGTCCGTTTGTTAGCGATGATGATGAAACATACAAATGCAACGTGACGAATCGATTCAATCACGAAATTGAAAAAATCATTCTTCAGCATCCAGAACACTGGATGTGGGTACACCGACGCTGGAAGGATTTTGAATGAGATTGCTAGTACTAGTTATTTTCTTAACATCATGTTCATCAGGTATTTTAAAATTTAAAGGCGATAAAAGTATCGCCAAGAATAACGATTTCGAACAAAAAGTTCTGATTAAGGGTGACGTCGTTAAGCCCGAGGACGACCCTGAGCTCACGCCGTCAGAAGTTGCGACCGATAAGAAAGATAAAACCACCGATACGGTTAAGGCGCCAAACTCCCAAGTAACTAAAGACACTCCAAAAGAAGCGGTTGATAAATCGGCCAGTACTGCAAAGGCCGAACCGGTTTCAGCCAAGGCCGTGGTAAAGCCAATCCACCAGTCTAAAGTTAAAATTAAAGCGGCGTCGGCTAAAAATAAAAAAGCGGTTGAGCCCGTCGCTGCGCCACCTGCTCCGGTTTCGACGGTTCGTCAACCCGACGTCGAAGATGCGGAAGGCTTTGAAGCCGGAAGCCGTCGTCCTAAATCAGATCCATTTCAAGTCGGAGAAGTCGTCACCCATTCGGTCCGTTACTTTGCGGCCGAAGCGGGTATCGTAAACTTCAGAGTGAAGCCCTACGTCGAAGTGAATAGCAAAAGATCTTACAATTTTTTAATCGACCTGAAAACCAGCGGCGTTTTTTCAAAGTTCTACTCGGTCGACGATCAGGTTGAAACGTTTCTAGATTACGATGACTTGGTTCCTTACGTTTTTAAACTTCATTTAAAAGAATCAAAGCAGCTGAAAGAAGCGCAAAGTTTTTTTGATCAAAAAACATTGAAAGCGACATATTGGGAAAATAAATACACCGAAAAAGATGGTCAAGAGGACAAAAAATTAGAATGGGAGATTTTACCGTTCTCGCAAAATGCCTTTAGCGGTATTTTCTACATGCGCATTTTCAAATGGGATATCGGTAAAACCTATTCTTTTCGTGTTTCGGATGACGAGAAAAATATTATCTTTAAAGGAACGGCCTTAAAGAAAGAGAAGATAAGTACGGATGCCGGTGAATTCAATGCGATTCAAATCAAAGCGCAGATCGTATCGCGCGGGATGCTTGAACAAGCGGGTGATATTTTGATTTGGATATCTGACGACGAACACAAATACATTTTACGTATCGAAGCTAAGATCAAAATCGGCACCTTAGTCTCTGAAGTCACCAGTATTAGACCGGGTAAGGCGAATTAAGTTTGGCCGAAGTTTTTACTAAACCGTCTAGTCAGCTGGTGATCCAAACTGCCTTTTTAGGCGATCTGATCCTTTCGATTCCATTATTTAAACAAATTAAATCCCGTTACCCCCATGGCCAATTGATTTTAGTTTGTAAGGCGGGGTTGGGCGATTATTTTTTGAAAGAAAAAATAGTCGACCAAGTTTTTGAAATCAAAAAAAATGATCGCGGTAGCTATCAAAAAATTATCGATAGTCTTAATCAGCTGAATGTAGATCATTTGTTCTGCGTGCATCGATCGGTCCGAAGCCAGCTATTTAGCTATCAAATTAAGGCAAAAAATAAAATTGCATTTAAATCTTTCTTAGGCCGTTTTATTTTCAATGATCTTATCGAATTTAAGACGTCATGGCCTGAAGCTTTACGGCAGCTTTACATTCTATCCAGTACCAATGCGAAGATCGCATCCGCTTTAAATCAACAAGATTGGTCTTATTTAAATCGACCGGATGCAAGTGGGCATTTGCCTCCGATTCCCGCTACTCTTCAAGCGAGCGACCTTGGCCAGGTGAATAACGGCTCTTCGAAAAAAATTGCAATTTTTCCCGGTAGCGTTTGGGCCACAAAAAAATGGACCGAAGACGGTTTTGCTAAAACCGCAAATTATTTTAGCGAGCATGGATACCAAGTTTTTCTGATGGGCGGTCCTGACGAGAAAGATATTTGCTTACGAATTCAAATGCAAAGCCCACAGTGCCAGGTATTGGCCGGATCATTATCCATCGCTGATTCTGTGCACTTTATTAAAACCTGCGCCCTAGTTGTTGCTAATGACAGTGCGCCCACTCATATGGCGGCTTGCCAAGATATTCCCGTTGTTAGTATTTTCGGTCCGACGGTCCTACGAATGGGCTTTAGGCCTTGGTCATCAAAGGCCATTATTGTTGAAAATAATAATTTAGATTGCAGGCCCTGCGGGAAACACGGTCATCAAAAATGCCCTTTGGGTCATCATCACTGCATGAAGCAGATTGCAGCCAGCACCGTGATCGATGCGGGCCTGCAGCTGATTAATTCGAATAATCTTTCACATTAATATTATATTTACGAATTTTACGAAGCAAAGTGTTCTTCGGAATATTGGCTTGAGCCACCGTTTGATTAATTTTACCTTTATTCGCTTTCAAAGCATTAACGATAAAATCTTTTTCAGCCTGCTCTTTAAAAACTTCAAAGTCTAAAGGTTCTGTCGAAGAAATCGTAGCCGTCATCGGCGAACTTGCCGAAACAGTGCTGCTGGTGCGTGAAACTTCGTTCAGCATATGTTCAGGCAATAAAGCCTTTGTCATATGTGATCCCGATTCAACGATAAACGCGCGTTCAACGATATTTTCAAGTTCGCGGATATTCCCAGGCCAGCGGTATTTCTTCATCGCCTCTAAAGCATCGGGATCAATCTGAACTAATTTTTTCTCGTGCGATTTTGCAAACTTTTGCAGGAATGAATTTGCAAGAACCGCGATATCATCCGGTCGATCACGTAGTGGCGGTAAGAAAATAGGCATCACGTTAAGGCGATAAAATAAATCTTCGCGGAAGTCGTCGGTCTCCATCATCTTTTCTAAATTACGATTCGTAGCGGCCACGATACGCGCATTGGTTTTAACTTCGCGGTTACTTCCAACCGGAGTGAATTTTTTTTCTTGAATGGCGCGTAGTAATTTGACCTGCATATCGGGTTTTAATTCACCGATTTCATCCAAGAATAAAGTTCCATTATTTGCCAGCTGAAATTTACCGATTTTTCTTTCAATCGCTCCGGTAAAGGCTCCTTTTTCGTGACCAAAAAATTCAGACTCCATTAAATTTTCAGGAATAGCGCCGCAATTCACCGCGACGAATTGACCACTTTTTCTAGGCGAATTGAAGTGGATCGCGCGTGCAACCAGCTCTTTACCAGTTCCATTTTCGCCACGAATAAGAACCGTTGTTTCAACCTTACACAGTTTGTAAATAAGATTAAAAACTTCTTTCATTTTTGAATTGCTACCGACGATTTCGCTTTCGATATCGTCGTCAAATATCGGGTTCGAGGCCGCTAAGCTTGAAACCATTTCGTGGGCTTCTAAACTTTTTTTAACGATGTCGGTTAATTTTTCAGGACTGACTGGTTTTTCTAAATAATCGTAAGCGCCTTCTTTGATGGCGGTAATGGCATCATTTAAATTCGAGTGTGCTGTCATAATGACAACGAAAGTACTTGGGTCGTGCTCTTTGATTTCTTTTAAGGCTTCAAGGCCGTCCATCTCGGGCATTCGAACGTCCATTAAAATTAAATCGAAATCGCCGGCTTTGACTTTGTCTAAAGCTTCTTTGCCGTTGGTGGCTTCTTCGATATCGAATTGAATACCTAATTGGGTATTTTTTAAAATTGATACGACCGATTTTCTTAATTCAGCTTCGTCATCAACGATCAATGTTTTTAAGTTCATAATCACTCCTGAGATCAATTTTATACTTTTAAAATTATTCGTCTGAATTTAAAGGTAGGCTAACGTAAACAGTTGTGCCTTTTCCTAAATCAGACTTTAACGAAATCTGGCCACCGTGAAGTTCGATGAAGTATTTCACTAAATAAAGCCCCAGTCCAGATCCCTTTGTTTTGTAGTCTTGCGCTTTGCCGCGCACAAATTTCTTCCACACATTTTCTTGGTCGTCGACGCTGATGCCCTCTCCGGTGTCAGAGATTTCGATATGAACGTCCGTTTCTGTTTCATATGAGTGCACTTTGATCGTGCCACCTTCAGGCGTGTACTTAATCGAATTTTCAATGATGTTTAAGAAAACTTCAGTCATCAGCGTTACGTCAAATTCGATTAGAAACATGGGCTCTAGAATAAGCTCTAAGCTGATTTTTTTACCCGCGGCTAAGGGCTTAACGCGTTCAATGACGTTTTCGATAACACCATTGATATCAGCCGTTTCTTTTAAAATTTTGAAATCGCGCGATTCAACACGAAGAACTTTTAAAATGGACTGAATGTAGCGGTTTAACTCTTCTGAATAATTTTTTAAACTTCCTAAATCTTCACTCATTTCCGGTGGCACGTTTCCGCTGGTCATAACGCGATCAAGAACCGCCTGAATTTTTGCGATCGGAGTTTTTAAGTCATGGCTGATTAAACTGACAAAATTATTTTTGAGTTGTTCAAGCTCGGCCAAATAGTTTTGTTCTTGTTTGAGTCGCGTGTGGGCCTTTTCGGTTTTTAAAGCTTGATACGAAGTAAATAGAACCCAAACGAAGATGATCAGCGTGATCGGACTTAGAATCGGGTACCAGATCGATAAGCTATCAAATATCCACGCCGAGAAAGCCGCGGTGACAGTCGCAAGCCACAAGAAAAAGAATAGTGCAACGCTTTGCGGGTAATTAGAAATAATAGCGATTGAAATGATTGTTAGCAGTAATAAAAAAAGCGCGTAAGTCCAAAAAGGAAGTTTAGTGATGAAATTATTTTGAATTAAGTTTTCGCTGACTTGACCCCAGTATTCATGGCGTGACATCAATCCCATAGGAGTTTGAATTTGCGAATACGATGACCTTTCGGTTCCGATCAATACGATTTTGTCTTTAAAGACATTTTTGTCGACACGCCCATTGATGATATCTGAGTATGAAATATTTTGAAAACGGTCCGCACTTGAAAAATTAATAATCGGAATGGGCTGTGATGCTTTCGGTTTACTTTTTGTTAATCGCTCGGCCAGATTCGGTAAATAATCAGGGCTTTTTAAAAGTCTGCGGCTGATGCCATCGTCATCTTTTAAAGTATCAATGTGACCTAAGTTTGCACGATCGGGGCGGGTTGCGATCGGAAGTGATAGCTTTTCAAGCTCGCTTGAATTGGTCGCCCAGAAAATGCGTTTGTCTTTAAACGTCATGATCTCTTCGGATGAAAAGCGCATCTGGCCGACATTGTCTCCAAAGTAAAGAGTCACACCCACGGCACGTGGATCTTGTTTTAAAATTTCAGACAGCATTTTCTGCCACAAAGTACGGTCCCAATAAAAGCTATCACTGAGATCAGATAATTCGTTGGTATTGATTAGGGCGCTAGTTTTTAGGTCGTAAATTTCAGAGAAGTCGTTTGTTCTGACGGTGACAAGCACGACTTGTTTACTAATTTTTTGGCTGCCGCGGATACGGAAACGATTGTCGTAAGTGCCGACTTCGTCAAATTTTAGAAATGACAAAGAGATCAGCCAGCATAAAAGGGCTCTGAACCAAAAACCACGGTTGATGGCGACCCAGCGGGTCCAGACCTTGAATTTGCTTATGGCTAATTTCACGCAATGCAAAATTAACTAATTTCACGGGTTATTTCAACTGGTTATTAAGCTATTATATCTGTGATATTCGTGTAAAAATAGGGTGCATATGGAATGGATTAAAACTCAAGATACGGCAATTCCTCACTTTGACTCGTCGGTGCTAACCATTGGTAACTTTGACGGCGTTCATTTAGGTCATCAGAAGCTTATAAACGAATTGGTCATGACCGCGAAAAAATTGCAAACGAAAGCCGTCGTTTGTACTTTCAAACCCCACCCGCGTGTGATTTTAATGCCGACTCACCCGGTTCATCGCTTGTTCGACTACCGCGATCAGGCCGAGATGATGGAGAAGCTTAACGTCGATTATTTAATTGAAGAAAAATTTAGTAAAGATTTATCTTTGATGACCGCCGAAGCTTACTTAGAAAGCTACATTGAACGTTTTTACAAACCAAAGCATTTAGTGGTCGGCTACGATTTTATTTTTGGCAACGAGCGCAGCGGGAATACCGATTTCTTACAAGATTTTTGCCGCCGCAAGGGGTGGGGTTTAACGATTGTTCCCGCTTACGAAAAAGATGGCCAAATTGTTTCATCATCACAAATTAGAAAATTATTAGAACACGGCGATTTGAAAAAAGCCGAAGAATATTTAGGCCGCCCTTACTACTTACGTGGACCGGTTCGCGTGGGCTATAAACGTGGGCGCATCATAGGCGTGCCAACCGCAAACTTAAGCCCTGAAATCGAATTTGTCCCGCGTAAGGGTGTTTATTTTACGAAGGTCACGTACCAAGATAAAATTTATCCGGCCATTACGAATATTGGTTTTAACCCGACCTTTGAAAATAAAGACTCTTATTTAAAAGTTGAGACTCATTTATTTAATTTTGATAAAGATATTTACGGAGAACATTTAAGTGTTGAACTTTGTCAATTTCACCGCGACGAAATGAAGTTCTCGTCGATTGAATCATTAAAAACACAAATCTTTAAAGATATCGAACAAGGTAAAATTTATTTTGGTGTGCCTCTGTGAAAAGGCTTATTCATTTTTCTGCAAAGTCGTATTTGACTGAATTTGAAGAGTTAGCTGATTTTAAAAAATCGTTTGAAGTGTTTAGTAACGATGAAAATTTATCGGCTGAAGAAATATTAAAAAAAGAATACGACGTGATCGAGCTTGGTCCGGGCGATTTTGAAAAATTTATTCCACATTTTCATTCCTTAGACTATAAGATCAGCCGCCTACTGGTGGCCGATGCCTTAATTAAGATGGGTGATATTTATCAGCCCATTAACTTAATTCCCGATGCGATTTACGCGACGGTCACTGAAAAAGTTCCGTCTCTAAAGATTGCAGAACCCGCAGTTATTATTGGCGAATACGATTTTTTACTGGCCATGACTCATAAACTGGCGCAATGCGGATTTCTAAAAATAATAATTGCGTTAGCAGATCCGGCGCAGGGTGAAAAAATTCGACAAATCATTTCACACTATATTTTTGGTGTTCAAGTCGTGACGATTTCTTTAGAAGAGCTTACTCAGCTAGACAGTTCAAATGGACTTTTAGTTATCAATATTGATAAGCAGAGCGATCCTGAAGCCTACGAGTCGATTACCTATTTTAATTTCTTAACTCCGAATGCCGTTTTTGTTGATATGCAATCTAGAACTGAGGATGGTCTTGTCGAGGAAGCTAGACGAGCGGAGCTGATGGTCTTCGGAGAGGTCGAAATTTTAAAGACCAAATATCAGTCTATTCTTGAATTGCTCTAAAATCCGTTCCTTCGTCTAGTTACAAAAAACGTCACAGTCATTAAACTGTTCCTATGTCATCGAATAAACTTGGAGAAATTCTTATCAAGCAAGGTCTGCTTAGACCCGATCAAGTTCAAGTCGCTTTGACTGAAGCCAATCGCAATAAATCACGTTTAGGTCCGACATTAATTACGATGGGTTTATTGAAAGACGCGCAGATTTTACGTGCGCTTGAAAAGCAGTATGCTATTCCCGGTGTCGACGTTTCGCAATTTGAAATCGATCAATCCGTCACCGGCATTGTTAATCGTGATTTTTGCGAAAAAAATTGTGTGATTCCATTGTCAAAAGCGGGAACCACGTTGGTCGTCGCCTTTGCAGATCCTAGTAATTTGCAAGTGCGTGATGATCTTCGGTATATCAGTAAATGTAAAATTCAGCCGATCGTTGCCACTGAAAGCGCGATCATGCAAGCGATTGCTAAGTACTATGCTATTTCGACAGACGATTTAGTCAGTAAAGGCATCGAAGCTGAAACAGAGCTTCAGTTTACAAACAATACGGCCGCCGTTGAAGTGGGCGGATCTTCAGACAGTGATGATGCGCCCGTTGTAAAATTTGTGAATGGTATTTTGCTTGAAGCCATTCGTCGACGGGCTTCAGATATTCATTTTGAACCGTACGAGAAAAAGTACCGCGTTCGTTTTCGTGTGGATGGCGGGTTAATCGAAGCCGCATCCCCGCCCATGAATTCGGGTCCTGCTATTTCGTCACGTATTAAAATTATGTCGAAAATGGATATCGCAGAAAAACGCCGTCCGCAAGATGGACGCTTGAAAATTAAATTGAATAAAGAAAATCGCGATATGGATTTTCGTGTGAATTCAATTCCGACGATGTGGGGCGAGAAAATCGTTATGCGTCTTTTGGATAAAACGAATTTACAATTAGATATGACAAAGTTGGGTTTTGAAGAAGAAGATCTTAAGCTTCTAAAAAACACGATCCATCTTCCACAAGGAATGGTTTTGATCACGGGTCCTACGGGATCTGGTAAAACCACAACCATCTATTCGGCGTTATTCGAAGTCAATCAGCCTGATACTAATATTTGTACAGCCGAAGATCCGATCGAGTTCAATTTAGAGGGTATTAATCAGGTTCAAATGAATCCAGATATTGATCTGAATTTCTCGACCGCTTTACGCGCATTTTTACGTCAAGATCCCGATATCGTTATGGTCGGAGAGATTCGTGACTTAGAAACAGCCGAAATCGCATTCAAGGCGGCTTCGACGGGTCATATGGTTGTTAGTACGCTTCATACGAACGACGCCCCGGCAACCGTGAATCGTTTGATTGAAATGGGAATTGCACCGTATATTATTACTTCGACTTTAAATTTAGTGGTGGCGCAACGACTTGTGGGTCGTATTTGCGAATCTTGCAAAGAAGCCGTTGAAGTTCCCGAAGCCGCTCTTTTAGCGATTGGTGTTCCCAAAGTCGATATTCCAAAATTTAAAATTCACCGTGGCCGTGGTTGTGGAACATGCAATAACACCGGGATTAAAGGTCGGATGGCGATTTATGAATTGATGCCTATGACTGAAAAAATTAAAAACGCTGTATTAAGAAACGTCAGCGTAACTGAGCTAAGGCAAATTGCCAGAGATTCTGGGGTTCGTACTTTACGCCGCGCCGCTTTATTAAAATTAGCGCGTGGTCAGACGACCATCGAAGAAGTCATTAACTCGTCAGTTAAGGATAGCGAATGATCGAAAGAATTCTAAACCTGTCGGTTACAAAACAAAGTCATCAAATCTCTTTTGTCTTAGGTCAAAAGATTTTGTCGAAAACGGGTTTTGATTGGACAGAAATTTCTCAAGACAGTTTAAAGATTAATGAATGGGAAGATCTGAAAGACTTGACCCTTCAGCCGAATGAAAAGATTCAGCTTGAAACGAAGGGTTACGTTAGCGGACTTTACACGTCGAACGAATTCATTTGGAAATTTTCTTTCATCGAGCAAAAAGATTGTTTCCGGGCTTTTTTCTCTGTCGTTAACTCAAAATTAAATGAATGCCATATTCAAAACCCGTTGTTTTGGGATCTTTTAAAAAAAGATACGGGTCTATTTATTTTTGCTGGCCCACGTCGAAGTGGAAAATCAAGTTTAATTGCGGAAGTTATTCATAAACTTAAAAATGAAAAAATTAGTTTAACTGGAATACACTCATCTGAAAATGAAATCACTTGGCCTGATCTTGAAAATATTGTGCATCTTGGAAGTGAAGCCATTGATTATGATTTAAATCATCCCGTTTACGATGGTCTTGAGAGGATTGTGGTCGATACAAACTCTTTGAAGAAATTAGAAAAATGGATCGAAATGTGCGAACAAGGTCGCTCGGTATTTATTACCGTGACGGCAGAAACCGTACAAATCGCGTTACAACAAATTCTAGAAAAATTAAGCCCCGGACTTCGCCATCGATTTTTTAATAAATTAAATGGAATCGTTGTTCAAAAACTTTCTGGTCCTTCGCGAGTTCCGATTCACGAGCTTTTCTTAAATAATTCCAGTGAAGTTGAGCAAATTAAAAATGTGGCTCAGCAGTTTAAAGAAGTTGGTATTTTAGATTTAAAGGCATTTTCGAATAAAACTCATCAGTCGTTGAATCAGTCGATTATTCAAAACTTAATTCGTCGACAAATTGACGTTAAGACTGCGTTCTCGTCTTCAAACGATCCAGAAGAGCTGGACCAACTTCTTAAAAAGATGGGGCTTTAGTGGCATCATATTCGTACCAAGCTAGAACTCTTTCTGGAAAGTTGACTCGCGGTAATATCGAAGCGCGCGATGAAAACGAAGCCAAATTCAAACTGCGATCAAAACAGTTGATGCCGACAAAAATTGAAATTGTTACTGAAAAAAAATCCAATAATGGATTTGAAACTTTCATCAAAACGTTCTTAGCGCCAAAAATTAAATCCAAAGATTTGCAAATTTTTACGCGTCAGTTTGCTACGTTAATTAATGCCGGCATTCCAATTGTTGATTGTTTAAAAATTCTTTCGGATGGTGTCGTCGACGTTGTTTTAAAAGACGCTTTAAATCAAATTAGGGGTTCGATTGAAACGGGTCGGCGACTTTCGGATTCGATGGCTATTCATGACCGTGTTTTTGATAGGCTCTACTGTAATCTAATTAAAGCGGGTGAAGAGGCAGGTATCTTAGATACAATTTTAACTCGTCTTTCTGTTTACATTGAGAAAAATGAAAAAACCAAAAGTCAGGTTAAGGGTGCGCTAGTTATGCCCGCAGTTATTACCGCAGTTGCATTTTTGGTCATTTCTGGAATTATCGTTTTCATCATTCCTAAGTTTGAAAGTTTTTACGCTGGCTCTGGAAAAGCTTTACCCATGTTAACTCAAATGATCGTAGACCTTTCACTTTTCATGCGGACCAAATGGTACCTGATTATCGGGGTTGTCGGTGGAGTCGGTGGTGGTATGGCTTATTATTTAAATACTCCTGAAGGTCAGCAAATGAAGGATGAAGTGATGATCAATGCGCCGTTATTCGGCCCCGTGATTCAAAAATCCAGTGTCGCGCGTATGAGTCGTACGTTATCGACGCTATTGTCTTCGGGTGTTGGACTTATCGAAGCGATTGATATCGCGGCAAAGACGGCCGGTAACTCTGTTATCGAAAGAGCGTTAGTTGCTTGTAAAGAATCCGTCATGGTTGGTAAACCGTTTCATCAACCGTTAGCCAAACAAAAAGAAATTCCAGTGATGGTCGCGCAAATGGTTGCGATCGGAGAACAGACGGGCGCGATCGATACGATGTTAGCAAAGATCGCCGATTTCTATGAAGATGAAGTTGAAAATGCGATTAAGGCCATGACCTCTCTGATTGAACCATTAATGATGGTTGTGTTGGGCGGTATTATTGCCGTGATTATGGTTGCAATGTACTTACCAATTTTCGGCCTTGGCGATACGATCGGTGGTTAGTGCGATGATGACGACAAAGACAAGCGGATTTCAATTTTTATTGAACTTTCAGTCAAGAAAGATCATGAGAACTTTAGTTCTAGTGATTTATTTTGTCCTGTTCCAGGTCGTTATCTTATTGCAGAAGCCTTTCTTGCAAACTGATTTCATGTTTGCATTTTATGCTTCGTTTGCCGTTCTATTTCTACATCACATGTATTTGCATTTTTTCTCAGACGTTGAAATATCGACGAACGTTTCATTTTTCTCTTACGGTTTTGATTTCTTCGTCATGATTCTTTTTATGCGTTCGTTCCCGCAGCTATCTAGTTTCTTGTTGGTCATTCAGTTATTCTTATTGTTTATAGCTAGTTTTGATTTGAAATTTACGCAGTTGTGCGGATTGGGATTACTGGCTTCTGTGGGTGTGTCGCTGATGAACTTAACGGTTTTTCAGGTCGGTTCCACGCAAAATATTTTGTCGCTGGCTTTATTTAATTTATCTTATTTAGCGGTTATCATTGTTTCAGGTCAGCTTAAAGATGAAATCTACGGGATGCAAGATGACTTAACGACCGTTCGTCGTAAGTTTAAATCTCAGGCTGAGTTTTCAAAAGTTTTGGTTGAAAAGATGCCTTTAGGTCTGATTGTTAGTCAAAATAACGATACTGTTTTAATGAAGAACAAATTCTTCAGCGAAAATTTAAACTTAAATGATTCGGAAGTGAATCGATTAGCTGAAATTACCCGCGAGCAAAAGTCGTCATCTGACATTTCATTTCTTAAGTCAACGCAAGAACGTCGTATTTTTCAATTTGATCGAACGGACTATTTTGATGAAGACTTATCTGAAAAGTTAAATATTTCGTTAATTCGCGATGTGACTGATTTACGTAAATTAGAAGCGGACTTAAAACAAAAAGAAAAATTAGCCGCCATTGGCCAATTAGCCGCTGGCATCGCGCACGAAATTCGAAATCCTTTAGCGGGCATCAGTGGAAGCATTCAATTGCTAACAACAGATAACGTTGAAAGTGAAGATCAGAAAAAGTTAATGAAGATCATTTTGAAAGAGATTGATCGATTAAATAATTTGATTACTGAATTTTTAGATTATGCCAAGCCAGAGCAAAAACCTGATCAGTTTGTTCAGTTAACAATGCTTTTAGAAGAAACGATTCAGAACGTTAAGTTAAATCCAAAATACGCTGATCTTATTGAATGGTCGGTGCAATTAACGGATCAAAGAATATTGGGTTTTTCTGAAAAGTTAAAGCAGGCTTTTCTAAATATGATTATCAATGCCGTTCAGGCCACGGAAGGGCGTTCGCCACGTCAGGTGAAGGTTTCGTTAAACCAGATAAATGGCGCGGTT
>JACMQO010000183.1 GCA_014376935.1 Bdellovibrio sp. | reverse complement strand
ATGCAGCAACTAGCCAACCAAGCTCAGCCAGCAACCAACGCAGGCGTTACGACTCAGGTGGCGCAAGCGGGCATTGGTGCGGGTAAAACAGTTGATACATCGTCGTCGTTATTAGCAAAGTCTTTAGAAAATTTAAAAGCCATGGCGGCCGCGGGCGCAAATAGTGCTCAACCCGCAGTCGCTCCGACGGCTGCAGGAATTGCGGCGATGGGTTTTGGAATAGGTGCCGCAACAGACGAATCAGCAGAAAGCGTTGAAGGTCTTGAAAAAGTTGCGGGCTTCGAAAATATAGCACAAATGCAGAATGCGCAGATGATGGAAGTGATTCCGATGGCGCAACAAAATCAACAAGCTGCCGTTGAAGAATTAACATTCGATCAGCAATTGGGCGCCGAAGTTGGTTTCGAACCTGAAGTTGAAGATAACAAAGAACTTTCTAAATCAGCCTTACTGCAAAAGATGAAAGCGTTTGAGGCTGAAAAAGGTTTAACTCCGAAAGAAGCTAATTCTTTTGAATTAAAAGTTTTAACGTTACTTCAGCAAGAACGAAACGAACTAGCGCATCAAAAATACGGATCGGGCGAAGGCTCTTTGGGTAGCGGTGGATTTTCTCATAAAGAAAACCAAGGCGATGCGATGACTGATGCAATGAAAGATGTAAATTCTCAAGCGTTAGGAACTCCGGATGCGTCACTGCATGCGGGTCAAACGCAACCGGGATTTAAAGCCCACATGAGTTCGATGGTTGATCGCGCGGGCGTTCCGCTATCACCACAAGCCATGGCCGAACATCGTGAAGAAAACATTCAGCACGTCATGAGTAGCGCAAAACTATTAGCCATCAAAGGTGGCGGAGAAATGGTCGTGAAAATGAGCCCGGATGGAATGGGCCCGATCGAATTAAAAGTGATGATGCAAGATGGAAAAGTGAATATCGAAATGCAGACCCAAGATAAATCAGTGAAAAAGTTAATCGAAGATAGTTTAACTGAACTGAAGTCTGGTCTAGCTGCACAGAAAATTCACGTAGATCATGTTAAGATTGATACTGTCAGTGCAACAAATACCGAGAATTCGGCCAGCGCGAGCGGCCAGTCTTTTCGCCCGCAACAGGATTCTTCTGATGCGCAAGGAAGACAGCAAGAATTTTGGAAACAGTTTCGCGAAAACTTTGGTAATCAAGGGCGAAAAAGTTCTTACGGTGATGTTGGGTCGGTTCCCGCACGAACACAAGGGGCTCCGAATGCTTTACAACCGGTGACATCAAGTACCGCACGTAATGGCGCACGCACAGGATCAACAATTAACCGAGTGGCTTAAGAGATTAAGTCGTTCGAAAAAAGATTAACTTAAGAGGTAATTCGTATGGCAACAAATATGACGACGGGAATAGGAACAAAAGCCTGGGCTGCGGCTCCGGCCCCGAAAGAAGATATGCATAACACCGTATCGACGTTGACCGACGCGCAGAAGCAAAAATTAGGCGAAGAAGATATTGGGGCCGTATTAAATAAAAAAGCAGATCCCAATTGGCAAGATCCGTCTAAGAAAGTCAGCGGGCCGGGTAATAGTAAATTAGATAAAGATGCGTTTTTTAAATTGATGTTAACGCAATTGAAAAATCAAGATCCAACAAATCCGTTAAAGAATCATGAAATGGCCGCGCAGTTAGCGCAGTTCTCGACGCTCGAGCAAATGACGAATGTGAATACTACGTTAACTCGAATGGAAGGCAATACGAAACAACCGGAATCTTTTCAAGCTTTAAATTTGATTGGTAAAACAGTGCAAGGTGATTCTTCAAAAGTGACACGCAGTCAATTTGATCTAACTCATGAATTTAATTTTGGTTTAGACAAAGATGCGTCTGAAGCAAAAATAAAAGTTTTGAATAATAAGAATGAGGTTGTGCGCGAATATAAATTTACCGATTTAAAAACGGGTGCAAATAAAGTCAGTTGGAATGGATTGAATGAAAAGGGCATCAAGCAAGGCGTTGGCGATTATTCGTTTCAGATTGAAGCCACAGGAACAAATGGACAGAAGCTTCCGGTGAAGACAGAATTCTCTGGAGTCATCTCTGGGCTTAGCTTTTCGGGTGAAGGGCCTGTACTTCAGGTTGGTAAACAATCGATTAAAATGCGCGACATTCGTCAGATTACAGACTCAAGCCTTATGAGTAACGACCAGAAAGTGAAAGATCTTACTAGCCTTGACTTGAAAAACGCTGGTCAGGCAACGCAGACTGGAAATACACAACAAGCAGCAGCAACTTCACAAGTTACCAAGCCAGAAGATAAAAGCGGACAACGTGTCGCTTCACCTTCTACGAGCGAACTAGCCGACGTACAGATGTCACCAGAACTGATGGCAAAAATACAGAAGGAAGTGAAGTAATGTCACAGATGAAATCAGCGGCTTTAACCAACGGGTTAAATCGCATAGCAGATCTGATTCCGCAGAAACCGATCGACATT
The DNA here is from genome assembly GCA_014376935.1 of Bdellovibrio sp. Taxonomy (GTDB): domain Bacteria; phylum Bdellovibrionota; class Bdellovibrionia; order Bdellovibrionales; family Bdellovibrionaceae; genus Pseudobdellovibrio. Next base: position 28,642 of record JACMQO010000183.1, on the reverse strand, counting down.
AAAAAGTCGAATCCGGGTGAAGCGGGAAAAGAAGGACAGGTTTCGTTTAAGGATGTGTTGAATGAATCAACCGGGTTAGATTCGGCGAAAGTAGGCTTAACGGCCCCGATCGCAGACGCACCGAAAATTGATTTAGGCAATAACATCAAGTTTTCGAATCACGCGATCGAGCGGATGCAGTCACGAGGGATTAGTTATACTCCCGAAGATATGCAGAAACTAAATCAAGCGGTATCGAAGGCGGCGGCGAAGGGGTCGAAAGATACATTAATTTTAATGGATCAATCGGCACTGATCGTTAGCGTGAAGAATAACACGGTTGTAACCGTCATGGACAAGAATGCATTAAAAGAAAATGTATTCACGAACATCGACAGCACAATAGTGATGTAAAAAGTTTTCTCGAATAGAAAATTTTTTATCTTGAATTAGTTTTAAATAGGGCTGGTCCTCGTAGAGGGGGCCCTTCAACATTATAGAATTCGCTTGATTAGGCGAATTCAAACGACGGAGGTTTTTCATGGGAGTTCTTTCTTCTTTATGGACTGGTGTATCTGGTCTTCAAGCACACGGTGAAGCATTAAGCGTAGTGGCAGATAACGTTGCCAACGCCAGCACAACTGGTTTCAAAGCATCACGCGCAGAATTTCAAGATATCATGTCAAAAAATTTAAAAGGAATCGACGGCGGAAATCAAATGGGCCGCGGTGTTCGTATCGGCGCGGTAAATCCAGTTTTAGCGCAAGGTAATATTGACCAGACAGAGCGCGGAACAGATTTAGCCATCAACGGTGATGGATACTTCCAAGTTAAGGGCGGCGCGGGCGTAAGTTACACGCGTGATGGTTCGTTCCATTTTGATAGACAAGGTTTTCTAGTTTCTAACAACGGACAAAAAGTTCAAGGTTACCAAGCCAACGATAAAGGTCAGATTGAATCAAAAGTCGGCGACATTCAATTCCCACGCGCTTTAGTTAATGCCTCAGGCACAAAAGAAATTAAATTAGATCTAAATTTAGATTCGCGCACAGTCGGCGGAGCTAAAACGTTCGACATGAAAGACCCGTACAAAACGTCAGACTTCGCCACTGCGGTAGAGACTTACGATTCTCAAGGTAATAAGCACACAGTGAACTTATTCTTCAATAAAGGCCAAGATCGCACTTGGTCATATAAAGGGTTGGTTGACGGTAAAGAAGTTGAAGGAAGCGCTGGTCAAGACGGTATGATGTCTCAAGTGTGTGAGGGTAAAGTTCAATTCACTGAAGACGGTAAATTACAGTCTCAAGAATTAACGTCATCACAATTCAACTTCAAAGGTGGAGCAAAACAAGATCAACAAATCAAAATTAGCTTCGGTGAAGACATCGCAACGGGTGGTAAAGGAACTGGAACAAAACAATTCGGTAAAGAATCTGACGTCATCACTTGGAGACAAGATGGTTATTCAGCAGGTAACGTACTAGGTTTATCATTTAATGATGAAGGTGTTTTAACAGCTTCGTATTCAAACGGACAAGTTCTGGATTTAGGCCAAGTTTTATTAGCGAAATTTGAAAATCCAGAAGCGTTATTTAAACAAGGTGGAAATTTATTTAAACAATCGCGCGATTCAGGTGAACCTTCTTTAGGTGCGGCTCGTATGTCAGGTCGTGGTTCGATCAGCGCAAAGTCTTTAGAAAGATCAACAGTTGATATCGCGTCTGAGTTCGTAACGATGATCACAGATCAGCGTGCGTTCCAAGCCAATGCGAAAACAATCACAACAGCTGATGAATTATTAAACGAAGTGATTCAGCTTAAACGATAATGGTAAGTTCTAATCAATGATTTTAGTTCTATCTCGTAAAGCCCTATTCGTGAAGGTTGGGGCTTTTTTTATTCTAACGTTAGCGACTTTAATGCTGGGGGCTTGTCAAAGCTTACCGGTGAAGATTCGTCATACGCAAAATACGGGCGAAATAAAACCGCAAATCATTACTCCAGTAAAGCCTTCGATTCCGGGGCCTTTTACAGTCTCATTTGTAGGCGATGTGATTTTGCACGAGCGTTTAAGAAAACGTGAAGACATGACTCACGAAGGCTACGATAAAATTTGGCGAAGCCTTCAAACTTATATCGATGCGGCTGATATCAGCTACGCGAATTTAGAAGGACCCGTCGCCCCCGAATATGGTGGCGTCACCGGGTTTCCGATGTTCAACTACCCCGAACAAATTATCTCAGACTTAAAAAATAATGGCTTTGATATCGTTTCAACTGCGAATAACCATGTGCTTGATCGTGAAGCTAAAGGCATTCGTAAAACGATTGAAAATCTTAAGAAAAACGATCTAGCCTTTACAGGCACGGTGACATCAAGCGAGCTTGCAGCGCAAGGAATCGATAAATGGTACGGGTTAACTCCTTTACCAGGTACATCGTCTTATATTGCCTGGGTTTCGTGTACCGAAATGACGAATGGTAATCCCGACAAAGAAGAGCTTGTTCTGTATTGCTATAAAGATCGTGAAGTTATAAAGGCTATTGTGCAGCAGTTAAAAGAAATGCCCGACATAGCGGGTATTATAATGACTCCGCACTGGGGCGAAGAAGAAAAATTTGAAATCGAATTGGGTCGAAAAATTTGGGCTCATCAAATGATTGATTTGGGCGCCATGGCAGTGGCCGGTTCACATCCGCACGTCGTGCAAAAAATCGAAGACTACCAGTCAAAAGATGGCCGTAAAACTTTTATCGCCTATTCGCTTGGAAACTTCGTCAGTAATCAACCATGGACCCCAAATAAAGCGTCGATGATGTTGCTGGCTAAATTTAAAATGAACGTATTACGAAAGCTTGAGATCAGTGATCTTAAGTATATTCCGCTTTGGATGAATCGAACGGTTGAATCTGATGGAACCTCTAAATTTCGTTTAGAGCCCGTTTGGAATTTCGCTAAAAAACCTGCAGATGCCGTAAAGATCTGGAGAGAACAGACCGGAGAGAAATACCTTTTAAGATCGTCCGAACAGGCGGATTTGTTCTTTAAAAAATAGAGCTTTTAGTCTTTTTATTAAACTTTTGAAATCATTTTTGTTACTCGTCTAATTCATAGACGGTCTGAAAATCCCCATATCGCTTTTAACCGTATCTTATCTTGTTTTTGACATGGTCCAAACAGTGCTTTGGATCACGGTCATGGTACGTCTGTTGTTTTCTTTTCTAATTCTTATGTCGATGTCGGCGCACGCGAGTGCGGCGGCCGGTGATGACCTTTACTTGTCAAGCGCTCAAAAAGCGGCGCTCAGTTTAGGGCTTAAAGCCGTTCTTTTAAAAAGCGATGGTAACGTCAAAAAAGACGATGCCGAATACATCGTTAAATCCATGGTTGCGCGGGCTAAGTTTTTAGCTTCGCAAGAAAAGCGTGCGGTTGAAGTGGCCTCGTTCGAAGAATTTATTGAACTTCAAAAAAATGACCAACTTTACCAAAATAAATTAGCCAACATCGAAATCGAAACCCTTCTTGAGGTTATGCCCGATCCATTATACACAAGCCGCTCTGAACGTGTTCAGCGTCGTATTAATAAGTACTACGGCCAAAAGTTAAAAATGGGCCAGCTGGTTGCGGCATCGGCATTCGGAGTCACGTTTGATTTTGCTAACGGATCTGAAGCGGTGAAGGTTGAAGATTTTCAAGTCTACGTGAGAGAAAAAATCAATGCGTATACGGATGGATTTATACAACGTATGACAAAAGATGCGCACTCTCCTTATGTGAATCTTGTAGCTAAGTTACTAAAGATGTATTTCGAATTACTACCGACATCGCAAAAAGCAGAGATTCTATTTCACGTGATGCAGTTGCCGTTAAAGCCCGATGTGAATCAAGTGTTTTTGACGATGATTCAAAATGTGGGTCCACAAATGCAAAAATTAGTTCAGCTGGTGGGGCGCCATGAAGCGATTCCGGCCGAATTTGCAGGTATCTTTCAAAAACTAGAAAGCCAAGGTCAGCCGGTACCTTGGAGTGAAGTTAAAAAAATTGTGTCGCCTGAAATTAATTTAGATGATTATTCGTATTTCGAAAAATTGCCATTGGGAGTCGGAACGATGGCGCAAACTCACCGCGTTCAGAAAAAGGGCGCTACGACAGATTCGCGCACAACGGTGATTCGTTTCTTAAAACCTGGAATTGAAAAGTTAGTTGGAATGGATCATCAAATTTTAGTGCAAATTGCAAACGAGCTAGATAGTGATCCAGAATTTAAAAAATATAAACTTCCGTCGTTACGTCCGCAGATTAACGACGTGCACGAATCCGTGACGGAAGAGCTAGAGTTAATCAGAACCGAAAAAAATCAAATCGAAGCGAAAGGTATTTACGAAAAATCAATTCCGATTTCATTTTCAGGACAAAAAAATATTTTAGAAATTCATGTTCCGTCGGCTGAAATTATCGGTAAGCACAAAATATTAATGCAGCAAGAACTTGTCTTCGGTAAAAAAGTCGACAGCGAAATCGCAAATTACAAACAGGCTTATCCCGAATTATATCCGGCCGTGGCTGAAAAAATAACTGAACTTTGGTTTGACCAAGCTTTCTTTAAAACAGGATTCTTCCATGCCGACCTTCATGCGGGTAATATGTTGATGAAGGTGACTGATGACCGCGTGCAGGTGAATCTGCTTGATTTCGGTATGGCCGGGCATTTGACTCAGCAGCAACGTGATAGCGTATTGATGTTGGCTTTGGGTATTAAGTTAAATAATTCCGGGTTGATCGCAGATAGTTTTTCGAATTTAACCAGATATCCATTAGCAGGCGAACAAAAAAATATTTTCGCTAACCAAGTTGCGCAGCGGGTGCAGCAAATTAAAGCGGGTGTCGAAACTGAAAACTCAATCGAAGCGTGGGCTTTGTGGTCAGTCGCAAAGGGTCTTGATTTACATTACGAATTTGCAAAATTAAATCGTGGGATCACAGCGATCTCAAGATTATTGGCTGAATCAAAAAGTGACTTAAGTTTTCAGACGATTGGTGTGAACCTAGCGTTAAAAAATAAAGTGGCCGTGATGAAAGCGCTTTCAAAACAAAAGCACGTCACGTACGGCGACTTAGTTAAATTAGGATTAGCTGAATTACAATCAAGACGATCAACTCCGGCTTCGCCTGCAGTTGACGTTGAATCAAAGAAAGTCTCTGCGCCGATTTTTGCTTCGGTGGGTGGGGCTACAAACCGTTGCGTCTCTTTATTTTAGTTCGTATTCATAACTTACTTTTGTAAAGAGCCGCGCAAAATCATTTTAATTTCTTCACTCAGTCGATGCGCTAAGCCCACATGTTTGTGGCGGGGCAAATCTAGGGCTTCTGCGCCGACTGTAAACACCACCGCTACGATGGCTTCTGCGGCCAAGTGCGGATCACGTAAGGGCTTGCCGGTTGATTGTTGAAGTCTTTCAAGGTCAATCGCAAGCTCTCCGATGAAGCGGTCCATTTCAGAATGGATCGCTTTTCTAAACACGGCCGAAGCGCCTTGCCGTTCGCCTAATAACAAACGAAATAAATTTCCATTTTCACGAATAAATTCTAAAAATGATTCAATCGATGATTTGATCGCATCGGGGCCGGGTGAAACACGCTTACGAGCTTCGCGTAAAAGCCGACGCAGGCTTAGGCCGACTTCGTCCACTAAAGCTAACCCTAATTCTTCCATGTCGTGAAAGTGGCGGTAAAAGCCCGCTGCGGTGATTCCGGCGCCGGCCGCAACTTCGCGTAAGCTGAGCGAGGCAAAGCTACGCTCCGAACTTAATTTTAAAGCAACGTCGATCAGATGACGGTGGGTTTGCTCTTTTTTATCTAATCGCGACACTTTGGTCGTTACATCGCTCAAGGCAGGTCCTTTTAGTTGTTGCTAATTTCAGTTAACATATGTATACTGAAAGTAAGTAAAGTGCAGATACGTAGCATGAAAAAGTCGTTCTTTATGTATTTTAAACTCATTTTACGTGTTCACTGAAGTGAAAGTAAGCCTGTCGTTTAAAATGACAAAAGGAGACCCGATGTCAGTCTTTTTATTAGCCCTAGTTATCTTCGCAATAGGGTACCTAATCAACATATTTTACATCACCGTACTTTACCACCGCGGCCTTTCGCACGGCTCGGTCGTGATGGGCCCCAAGCTAACTAAATTTTTGCAATACACCGGCATCTGGGTGACGGGCATCGATCCGAAGGCCTGGGCCTGTATGCACCGCATGCATCACATGCACTCAGACACCGAACTTGATCCGCACAGCCCAAAAATTTTCGGAGTCTTTGGCGTCGCGATGGAACAGCTGCACTCCTACGAAAATGTTTTGCGCCAGTTGATCAAAAAAAATCCGAAGTTCACAAGATTGGTTTCTGATATTCCGTTCGGAGTCAGCACCCTTAATTACAAAAGATTGTGGATGCTTCCGTATGTTTTACATTTGGTGTTAGCAGTTGCGATCGGTTTCGCGACGGGTTCGGTGATTTTAGGTTTCGCGTATTACGCGGGGATCATGAGTCATCCGGTGCAGGGGTGGATGGTGAATGCGTTAGCGCATCGCTACGGCTACAGAAATTTTTCTACTAAAGATGAGTCGACGAATAATTGGTTGGTTAGCTTTTTAGTTTTCGGAGAAGGGTATCAGAATAATCATCACGCCAGACCGAAGCGTACCAACTTTGCGATCCGGTCGAGTGAGTTTGATTTTGGTTACGGGCTTTGTTTGATTTCGCAGAAGCTGGGTTTGTTGCGGCTGCCGAATAGTTCGGTTTAGTTACAAACAGTAAATAACAAGAATTTAGAAATTTAATTTCAGTGACGAAATTAAATTTTATTAACTATTATTAACAAGTGCAAATCACAAAAATGTCCCATTCCGAACTAAGCGAAGTAACTACACTGGCCATCCATCTAGGTTAACCGAACCAACAACGTGAAATTGAAATGCGATTTGCGGCTATTCAGAATAAGTCCGATTACACATTGTTCGCACTCGAGACACCGAACTTGATCCGCACAGTTCAAAAATTTTCGGAGTCTTCGGAGTCGCGATCGAGCAATTGCATTCGTACGAAAATGTTTTGCGCCAGTTGATCAAAAAGAATCCAAAGTTCACGCGATTAGTTTCGGATATTCCGTTCGACGTCAGTACTTTGAATTACAAAAAAATGTGGATCCTTCCGTGCGTTCTGTATTTAATGATCGCTATCGTTTTCTCAACGGGTTTGGTGATTTTAGGTTTCGCGTATTATGCGGGGAACATGAGTAACCCCGTGAAAGGCTTGATGGTCAATGCATTGGCGCATTGGGCTTCCTGGAATCCGGTTTAGTGTTTAATCAGTAAATTACGATTCAATTCTAGACTTAAGGTTTTGCCAATATTAAATTGTTGAACGTGATCTTACATTCTGCAAGCATTTAGTAATGAAAAAGGTTGTGCCAGAATTTGATAAAAAAAGACGTCGTTTTATCGTTGGTCCTGTAAAGTCTATTTTCCCTTTTAGCAAAAGCCGAATTGTATCGGAAGCTCGTGAAATTGGTGGTTGCCAGGTTCACTGGATCGAAATGGGTAAAGTATCACGTGTGCTTTCAGAACCAATCCAAAATGCAATCGAACATGCAAAAGCTCTTGCTGCTGAGGCATATAGAAATAATCTTCCAATTAAATTATTTTTAAGTGGCGGTATTGATTCAGAAGTTATGGCAGAGGCTTTTCTATTAGCACAAGTCAATTTTGAAGTTGTTATTGGTCGTTATAATGATGATCTAAATTATCATGATTATAAAGATGCAGTTGCGTTTTGTGAACAGCACAATTTAAAAGTCGAGTTTATTGATATCGATGTTTTTAGTTTTTTAGAAAATGGCGGGGCTTTAAAGTATGCCCAAGAGCTGGGTTGCCGATCACCGCAGATAGCCGTTCATTTACATATGCTAGATCAGGTTTCTGGTTTTTGTATCTTAGCGGGCAATCCAATTTTCCCTGTTTTCAAAAACTCAGACCAAATGATGCTTAAGCAGTTGCGGTCCAAAAAATTAGAAATTGCCAATGTTTGGGGAGCACCCAATCAAACCCAATCAGTCTATTTACGATGGTTCGAAAAACGTAATCGTCGTGGCGAGCCGTTCTTTTTTCAATCCTCTTCTGATCTTTGCATGTCGTTTTTAAATCTGGATGAAATTGTTTCTTTTATGGCAGTCGGAGTTAAGAATCACGATTATCGTATGAAATGTCAGATGTACAGCCTGGCTGGGTTCAAGGCAACAGCACGCAAGGATAAGTACACAGGGTTCGAAAAGTACCGGTCTGCATACGATAAAAAAATGAACACGTTATGGGGAACAGGTTTTGATGATTGTTTTAGAAAGCCTCTTGAAGAGCTTTATCCAGCCTTACCCGTGGCTGTTTCATTTATTTTGCCTGCCCAGATTACAGAAAAACTAATTAGTAAATTAACCTGTCACTATGAACCAAGCGTAGATTCAACTTTCCCGAATCATTTTGTGACAAGCCGAAGGCAACTTTTTGGCCGGGCCAGTGCGATTTCGGGGACATTTTTTGTAAGTTTATTTTTACCAAGATTTGCACAAGCGGCATCGTGTGCGTGTTGCACACTGGGCACTCCAGGTCTTACTTTGGGATTACAGAGTGCGGGAGATTGTGCAAAGCTTTGTACAGCTGCTGGCTATACTGAAATGCAGCTAGGTGGTGGAAGCTGTGATCCGATTTAGTAAGTATTTTATCTTAAACTTAAGACTTATTTTTAATTTTTTGGCACTTGGCATGTTGATTTTTTTCGGCGTAACCTCGGTTGCAGAGATTAATCAGTCCATTTTAAAAAATCAGAATGCTAAGTCTTCAAATGCCAAACTATTTATCGCGAATTCTGAAATTCCTAAAATATTGAGTACAAGTTTCGACCAAGCAGCAAGGTGGATACGAATCGAGCCCGAAGATATTAAAAAATCATCCGCAGCAAAAAAAGATCAGATCCGTAAAAAGATTAAGATATTTGTATCTAATAAAGAAAAGATTTTGAAAAATATTTCGGAAAAAATTGAAAATGATTTGAAGGCCAAATTCTCAGAATCCGAGTTAAAATACTTAGCTGACCAATCTGCAAACCCTTTGATTAAAAAACTTTGTAATTATTTATTATCTAACGAATTAAAACGATCAATTAGCGAGCCTTTCAACGAAGCAAATAAAATAGTTTCGGATTCAAAAAAATAACTAATGTGGGTTTTTCTGAACTGCGCCCGTATGAGTTGGTACAACGTAACTAGATCCGCACATCGCTTTTACAGCCGCTAGGGGTACGAGACCTCAAAAACTTCAAACATCGTCACGAAGCAAATCAAATAAAAAAAGGCGCGATCAACAACTCTTGACCGCGCCCCACGAGAAAAATTTGAACGGAAATTTAGTTTAAATTTAATGACGCTGAAATATCTTTCAAAACCATTTTCGAAGTCGTTACAACTTCTTTTGATTCCATGCGATTATAATGTTTCGTTACGTATTTAGCTTTTGGTAAAACCGCTACGAACGTTTGGCAAGTGATCTCTGATGGATCAAGAACGACGATTTGTGTAAGGCCACCATCGACCGGGCGTTCATCTAATTGTGCAGTGACGGTGTGAATACCGCAGTTGTCTGTTAAGATTGAAGTGATTGGTGCCGTAATCACTAATGGCATCATTACAATTTTAGGACAAATTAGTGTGCGGCATCCACTTAATTTCTGAACAGTTAATGTTACGCTTTGATTTGCGTAATCTAACGTGATGTTTCCTTGGCCTGGGTTTACGATATGGTTTTTTGCGTACTTAGCTGAAGTGACTTCAAAAATGCGAGTGTAGTTTTCTTTAACGCTTGAAGAGTCTGCGAAAGATACGGCTGCGGCGAATACGGTAACGGCAAATAGTAATTGTTTCATAAAATTCCTTTATGGTGTTTGTTGTGGTTTGTTAACGACAGCAAGCACCTATACAAAGGTCGTACCAATAAAAATTAGACTTCAAATCGCTTTAGATTGCTAACAAAGACAAATTTTGAATTAAGCTGGTTCCAAAAAAAATAAAAGTAAACCCATTTAGAGACTTTCAAGCACAGTGACACCAGACAATTTATTTTCACAACGTTCGTATAGCTAGTGCGTCCCAATAGGGACGCGCGAATCGAAATCCATATTGCTTCAAACCGTCCCACTCTATAAGCTAAAAGCAAAGGCTAAACACTAATATATGATTGAAAAAATTCACCCTTATCACAAAAAGCGCGCTCGAATTGTCATGGTCATTTTAGCCGTACTAACAGCAATTACGTACGGGCTTGGATTTTATTTCGCAAAAAAATATGGCGGCAGTGCCGATTCGGTTGAAACTCAGACCTCGATCATGGCATGTCTTTTTTTGTATTTTTTTTGTTTTTTTCGATCATCGCTCGCGGCTATTTTTGCATTTGTGCGTCTTGCAAAGCATTTTTGTTCAAACAAGTTAAAGTTAACACCGACTCAGAATCCAGAAAGTTTGTTTGCCATCATTGCCATATAATTTGGGATAGCCAAATCGTTATCGTATTTGGCGGAAATTAGTACGCTAGTATCTGCGCCCCTTACGGCGACCCGTACTGCCACCACGGCGTGATCGATTCATCTGTACCTTACCGTCTTTCATCAGGCGCGCAATGCGTTCGATCTCGGCCCGCTGGTCCTTGATGATTTCAATCTCTTCATCAATTAAGCGCTGTTGCTGGCGGTACGGCTTCGATTGTTCTTTAGCTAACTTATCGTAGTTCTTAACTTTCGAAAAATTCCAGGCGGGGCTGTCTTTCAAATTCGAATGTTGATCTAATAATTCATCAAATTCACCTTCAAGTGATTCGGCTGCGGATTTTAATTCAGAAACACTTAGCTCATCGTAGTCTTTTAAAGCCAAAACCGTTTTATGATAAAGTAGAGTTAACTTTTTTAAATCACTTTTTTCGTGAGCATCGGCCACGTTTTTCCAGATGATTTGAAACCACGATTTTAAGCTTTTATTTTCTTCTAGATCTAAATGATCGGGGTGAATACGGCGTACAATCTTTCTAAATAAAGACTTAACACGTAAAGTATCATCTTCGCTTAAAGACGGTTTTGCTTTTTTCGTTTGAAAAACACGTTCGTTATAAATGTTTTCTTCAAACTGGTCGTTGTCGAAATCATTTTCATCTTTTTGTTTCTGTTGACCGCGATTCTTTGCGCGCTCGGCACGTTCGCGCTCTGCACGCTGTTCTTCTTTTTGGGCTTGGCGAATGAGGTCTTCTTCGTATTCTTCTTGCGCTTTGCGGCTGCGGCTTTGGGTTTGTTCAAAATCGTAACCCATTTCGCGTTCTAGCCGTTCCATACGCTGTGCGCGACGCTCTTCAATTTTAGCGCGTGTCTTAAAATCTCCATTTTCGTATTGGGCTTCTTCGTCCATTAAAACGATGTAAGCGGCGGGGACGGTGATCTTTTTCTCCATGGCGACCATCACCATGACGTTGTGAAACGCTGCGACCTTTAAAAATTCTTGACGTGATTCTTCTAACCGTTCAATGAACGGGCCCAAAGTTAAATTCGACCAATCGGTATAAAGTTTTAAATCGATATCCCGAAAATTTTTGGCACTTTCTTCAACATTTTCTATTTTCTTAAGCCATTTCCCGGCAATGCGGATGGCCCCCTCACGTAATGGAGCATTGTCTATGACCAAGACCTGTCGCGATGACGACATCACCACTTTAGCTTTAGAATTTCTATTTTTTTTTGAAGATGAACTCATCGCCTCATAACCTACTGGTTAAAACTTACCATGCCATTCACTAACGCGCTACATTCCAAAAAGTGACCTGGAACCTTTTAGGAAATTCCATGTATAGTTACAAAATGGATAGGGTGAAATGCAAATTTACAACAGACTTCTGCGTGTTTTATTAAAAAATAGGTTTTTCTGTTGAGTTATCATCAAAGCGGTAAATTTTTAATATTCTTTTTATTCGCACAATTTGCGATCGCTGATTTGTCTACCTCAAGCGCGACGATCGCAATGATTAAAGAGATGAACGTCGGTCTTGAGGATTCTGATAATTCTCCATTTGAATATTTATCCAAAAACGAAAACAGTGGCTTTCACGTCGACGTTGTTCGTCAAGTCGCTAAAAAAATGGGTTATCAAGTTGTTTGGCACAGACTTCCTTGGGCCCGGGCACTAATCAATTTAGAAAAAGGCGAGTTAGACGCGGTCTCATACCTGTCAGCCAATCCAGAAAGGGATAAATATATCTTATTTTTACCAGACAATCTTTTAAGTTACTCAGAAATCTGCTTGTTTACCAAAGTCGACTCAAACGAAAAAATTAATTTCACCGGAGATCTACATCAATTAAAAAAATATAAATTTGGTTATTTGAAAGACTATTTTTATTCGAAAAAAATTATTCAAGCTAAATCCTATTTAAGGTTTGAAGATTTTCCGGGTACTTCAAGCCACCAGTTCGATCAACTTTTAGGGTCTCGGTTCGATATCATGTTTATGGCGCCGGCCCGTTACGATGAGCTAAAAAAGACTAATTCTTCTAAAGCTTCTAAGATCAGAATACTTAAGCCCTGTTTGAAAAGCGATGACGCTTACATCGGTTTTTCTAAAGTTAAAGATCCTCAGATAGCGCAAAAATTCGCGTTAACGATGAAGAGCTTTAAAAAGACGAAAGAATACGGTCAATTACTAAAAAAATATAACCTTCAGTATTTAGAAAGCTCATCTAGATAAAATTTTCTTAACAGCAAGCGGACAATACGTTCGATATAAAATCATTTTAAAATTCGGTTTTATGACAAGTTCGTCATGTGTTTCACTTTGGTATGAAAAAGGTACTGAATTAAAGGATCTTAATGCCGAATTAACCGAAGCTTAAGTAAGACGGCGTAATCTTAGATGTAACAACTAATTTAATTCAAAGGAGAATTAATATGAAAACTAAAAATTTAGCCCTTTCAGCGTTATTGGTATTAGCAGGTTCAATCGCATTCGCTCAAACACCAGGTCAAATTGACAATCAAGAAGTGCAAACAGATCGTCAAAAAGTAGAGTTAGACCAAAAGAAAGTAAAAGAAGATAAAGAAAAATTAAATGCTGATCGCAAAGTTCGTAACCAAGATCAACAAGCCGTCAATGCCGACAAAAGCAAATTAAGAAACGACGTAAAAAGCGGAGCTTCGGCCGACCAGATCGCGAATGATAAAAGCGCATTGCAAAATGACCGTAAAACAAGAAATACCGAACAAGGCGTCGTCAATTCGGATAAAAAAGAATTAAAACAAGATCGCAAAGAGCGACATGAAGATAGAAAAGAGTTAAAAAAAGATAAAAGAAAAAGAAAAGCAAATCACTAGTTAGATCATATCCACGTAGGGCTCGGTGACGAGGTATTGAATTCACCGGCCTTACGAAATTTTAATTGGTCTTAATATACAACAAAGCCTATAGTTTAATAATTAAACAGAGGTAAGATATGAAAAAGTTAACATCGTTATCCGTCGTGCTGATAACCTTTATGTTTTTAGCGTCGTATGCTGAATCGATTACCGACAGTTTGCCGAAAGAGTTTTTCGAAAATGCCGACATGTATTCTAAGCTTGATATGGTCGAAAACCTTACGATTTTAGAAAAAGTCAGCGACCGTGACTTGCAGGTCGCTTCGCAAAAAGCAGATAGTGATATGAACGAGGTGAAGCCATGATAAAACTGAATACACTCCTTATCCTTGCATTTTCATTTGCGATGGTAGCCCATGCTGATTACAATTCACTTTCGGATAGTGAAAAACAGACGGCTGTCGATAACTACACAAAATTTAATTCAATGTCCGAGGATAAAAAAGAAGGCATCAGAGACAACTGGAAAAAATATGAATCATTTTCTCCGGAAATGAAGACCAAAATTGAAAAAAAATACTTAGTTTTCAAAAAACTTTCGCCGAAAAAGAAAGGCCAATTGATCAGCGGAGTCGAGAAAAAAGCTAAAATTCAAAATGCAAAAACAGTTGAAAAACGCGTTGAAAATCAATTAGAGAAAAAAGTCGAACGTCGTCAGCGTCCCAAACCGCCTAAACCACCGAATTCACCAACAACCACTGCGCCCAGAAATTAGTATTCAATGATCATTTAAATCACGATTAATGAGAGGCCGATATATCCGTATCGGCCTTTGTTTTTTTCAGCAGCAAAACTAAAAGCCCGCACGCTAATAACGCCCAGGTCAAAACAAAGAAGATATCGCTAAATGATTCAATCAGTGAATCGCGCAGAACGGGTTGAATGATTTGTTTCGCGCTTTGGATTTTTGCCGCGGCCGCATCTAATCCCTGGGTCCGAAACTGCATTTCGGTGACGTAAAGTTTTTCTACTAAGCGGTTATCGAAGGCCGATAAGCGTTCACTCATTTGAAACATGTGCGTGGTTTGTCGTTTTAAAATAAAAGTTGTGGTTAATGCGATTCCTAAAGAAGCCCCTAAGTTTCTCATCATATTAAAAATCGACGAGCCTTCGGCGGCTTGCTCTTTACTGACTAGTGCCATGGCCATCGCAGACAATGGAATCACAAAGAGGGGTTGCCCCATGGCGCGAATCCATAAAGACAGTTTTAGTTCATCGCCACTGACATTAATATTAAGCAATGAATTAATATAATTTGAATACGCAAACATCGTTAGACCGATCAGCGCTAAGACGCGCATGTCGACACGTTTCATTAAAAAAGGTAAAAAAGGCATAACGATTAACTGCGGTAATCCAACCCACATTAAAACTTTACCGATGCCGGCGGCTGAATAATCTTGAACTTGGGCTAAGTAAAGCGATAGGCCGTAAATACCACTAAATAGAGCGCACCCCGCAACCGCGGTGATAATTGTGCCTAATGCGAAATTTCTATTTTTAAAAAGCGTTAGCCGTAAAATCGGGTGTTCGATATAAAATTGCCGAATAATAAAAATAGGTAAACCTAAGATGGTCATGATCAGACCCCACCGAATATCTAAACTATCGAACCAATCTTTTTTTGGACCGTCTTCAAGAATGTACGTCATTCCACTTAAACCGACGATTAAGCAAATCAAAGAAATCCAATCTAGGTTTTTGAATTTTTCTAATTTTAATTTTTCTGTAACTAAACCAAAATTTAAAGCTAACATCATCAAAATGCCAGGCACGATATTAATAAAGAAAATAGAACGCCAGCCGTATTGATCAGTTAGATAGCCACCCAGCGATGGGCCCAAGGTTGGTGCCAAAGTCACCGTTAAGCCAAAAATAGTCAACCCCAATGGCTTTTGCTTTTCGGGCATCATCGTTAAAATAATTTGAAACGATAGTGGAATCAGCGCACCACCGGATAAACCTTGTAAGGCCCGACAAAAAATCATCGACGGTAGATTCCACGATAGCCCGCACATAATCGATGCCGCTAAGAAGACAATGCAGTTCACAAGCATGTAGCGTTTAAGTCCAAACACCTGCGAAAAAAAAGCCGTCAACGGAATCACGATAATTTCTGCGATTAAGTACGACGTCGAAATCCAACCACTTTCAGATAAACTTAAATTCAACGCACCCGAAATATCACGAAGCGAAGCATTCGTGACTTGAATATCTAAGATCGCCATAAAGGCACCCAAGGCGCCACCGATCACAGCCGCCCATGTGGCCCACGTCATTTTGTCGGGCAGCTGATTGGCTGATGATAAACTTAAATCAGCATCACTTGACGACAACGGTCGCCTCGACACTCATGCCGGGTAGTAGGGGATGTTCTTTACGTTGAGTAAATGAAATATGAACCGGAAAGCGCTGAACGACCTTAGTAAAATTACCGGTCGCATTTTCAGGTGGAATCAAACTCAGTGATGCCACCGAGCTTGGGTAAACATAATCGACGGTACCGGTCCATGCTTCACCCGGATACGCATCGACTTCAATTTCAACAGGTTGTCCGGGCTTTATTAGACGAATTTGATTTTCTTTAAAGTTCGCGCGAATCCAAATTTTGTCGGTCGGTACGATTACAAATAAACTTTGTCCGGGTTGTACGAACTGCCCCGGTTGGGCAGATCTTTTTGCAACAATACCATCGGTGGCCGAAACGACGCTGGTGAACTGAAGTTTTAAAAGGCTACCGTCAACTTCGGCTTTGATTCCGGCTAGCGTAGCTTCGGCTAATTCAAAATCTGAATCTGATAGGGCGTGTTCTTTTTGTAGTCTTGTCGCGCGGGCTCCATCAGCCATCGCTTTTTTTAGTTTAGCTTGTTTAAATGACAGTTCTAATTTCGTATCGACGTCGTCTAACTTTAAGATCTCTTGGCCTTTTTTAACAATATCATTTTCTTGCACTAAGACTTCGCGAACGTAGCCCATCAGTCGTGAATTTACGGGTGATAACTCAGTTTCAACATACGCATTTTCGGTCGAGATATAGTTATTACTCCAGTAGAACCAATAAAAAAGTAGTCCAAGGCATACGGTGACCGCAGCAATCGGTACGAAAACTGTTGGCTTCGATAATTTTTGAATCATTTCATCTTTAGTTATTTTCAAAATACCCCTCGAAACTTCCTAATGTGCGGTAGTAATTTATTTTTGCCGCTTCTAAGTTAAACATGGCTTCTGTTAGCGTATCTTGCGCCGTCGAAAGGTTGGCATGAGACGACGTGTAGTCTAAAACATTACTAGCCCCTTGAGAAAATCTTTTCTCGGCGATCGAACTTTCTTCCTCAACGGTTGTGACGTATTGCTCGGCCGCACCGAAGGCTTCCTCGGTGGATAGCACTTGTTCAATCGCTTCTTTGACTTGCGATAAAACTTCTAGTCGTGTTTGTTGCAGTTGCAAGTCGGCTTTGTTTTGCAAGCTGTAGGCTTCATTTTTTTTCGCCGTAATTACCCCCCCACTATCAATGGGAATTGTTAATGCAATACCAATTGCACCGCTAGCTGTTTGCGCCGGAAACCCTAAAGCCGTTGCGCGTGTGGTGCCGATTTCTCCTAATAAGGATAATTTTGGAAATATAAAGTGATTCGTGCCATCGACTAATTCTTTGGCGGCATGCACACTTAATTCGGCCGATTTTAAATCGGGTCTAGTCTGTAATGATTTTTCTAATAAGACCCGCAGTGCTTCGTTATTCATACGCGTGGCTTTTAAAGGTTCAAGCGTGTCTTTCAGTCTTTCAAGTCCTAATGTCGTCGATAGTTCATGCTGCGCCTTTAAGAATTTGTTAAAGGCGTTAATTTTTTTAAGTCGATCAAGCTCAGCCAAATTTTTTGCGCGGGCCACATCTAAAGGAATTCCTGCTCCAACATTATTTTTAGCTTTGGCCAATTTATAAATCAGCTGGCTTTTTTCTAAATTTGCATCCATGACGGTTAACTGACGTTTCAAACGTTGCACAGTTAAATACTGAAATAGCATTAGCGCTGTTAAATCCGTTTGATTTTGTAAAACGGTTTGTTTCGAAGCGCTGGCCCTGGCAATAGCGATACGTGATTCGGCCTTTGCGGTTGGGTCCAATAAAGACCAGTTAAATTCTAAATTGGTCGAACCCAATCCAACTTGGTCGATGACAGTTTTGTCATCTCCGCCATACTGGACCGGATTTATTTTTGCGTAAAATTGTTTAAGAGCCAACTGAACTTTGGGTCTGAAGGCGCTCGACGTTTCTTCGACTCTGATGTCTGCATCTTCTGAAATGGTATTGATCATTTTCCACTTGATGCCCTGAGATTTTAGAATATCAAAGGCTTCACGTTTTGATATGTCTGCACGGCTAGCTAGACTGTAAAAAGATACAAATAGAATAAGAATAAAAAATGGATTCAAATAATAAAAACGGTATTTCATTTTTACAAGCCAAACTTTCTTAAAAGAAATGATCATGGGATTGAAAATATGATCACTAAAAAAAAAGTTTATGGCAAGGCTAGGTCTTTATGCGAATTCTTCTGATAAAATTATTTTTCGTTATCCAATTGGTTTCGATATTCGCAAGTGCTTCGTACTTAAAAATTTTCCATACGGGTAGCAGTAAAGATTCGCAAACCAATACGGTTTCTGGATCGTACTCTCCAAGTTCTTCAGACGAGTTTCTGAAAATTTCTCCGTGGGAATTCAATGCCTCAGCCGGTAAAACAAATACGGGGGTCGAGTCCGCGGCGTTCACGACAAACCAATACGACGTTGGGGGCTCGTACCATTCTGAAGACAGTTTTAGGGTATCGCTTTCGTTTTCTGCAGATGCGGCGAATAGCAAAGGCGCTACAACTACAAAGCCATCAGTGACCTTAGAAAAGAAATGGACCTTAGATGGCTCCGAGCAAAACGCGAATGATTCTGAAGATACGGCCTTATTTGATCCAAAAATTGGTGTTTCTGTTGGGGGTTCGCAGCGGTCAGCTTCGCAAAAGGGAAATAAAACCATTCTTAGAGATTTTAATATTCGGCAGACAACGGTCGACTATGGCCTTAGTTTCGAGCCGTACAGCTGGCTAGCGTTAGATGCCAGTGTTTCGCAGTTTAGTTATGATGAATCCGTATCTGACGTGCACACGGTTGCCTCAACCTTGGTATTTACAAACCAATTTGGATATTCATATCAAAATTTAATTGAGGGATTTAATGATAAAGAGACGGCCTTGCGATTAACTTTCAAATTGACGGACGATACTTCGATTGAGATTTCATCGGTCGTTTCGCATGGAATTGCTCTAAAAAACTGGACGACAGATTACACTCTCGAATTTAGTTCATCGGTATTTGATAGCATAGGATACGCGGTTGGCGTGACGCAATCAAAGACAACTGACACGACGACGACATCTTATTCGGGTGATGCCAGTTTATCCTATTATTTCTAACTTAAGTAAGACTCTTGAACGCGGCTATCTTTTAATAATTCAGGTCCGGTGCCTTTAAGAATGATCTCGCCCGTTTCAAGCACGTAAGCTGTTTCTGAAACTTCTAGCGCCAAAGACGCGTTTTGTTCGATCAATAAAATGCCTAAGCCTTTATTTTTCAAATCAACGAACTTTTGAAAGATCTGTTCAATAATGATCGGAGCCAATCCTAAAGAAGGCTCATCTAGCATTAACATTTTAGGCTGTGACATCAACGCGCGTGCGATAGCTAACATTTGTTGTTCGCCACCTGAAAGTGTTCCGGCTAACTGATTACGACGTTCAGCTAAGCGTGGAAACATTACAAGCTGTTCATCAATTAATTCTAAAACGCGCTTATTTGATTTATTTAAGTAAGCCCCTAAGTAAAGATTTTCAGTCACCGAAAGATTCGGAAAAATACCGCGACCTTCAGGGCACAAAGCAATTCCTAAAGTTAAGCGCTGCGGAGCCGTTAAACGGGCCATATTACCGTGGTCATCAAAAGAAATTTCGCCGGTATAAGGCTGCAAACCAGAGATCGCTTTTAACGTCGTTGATTTGCCGGCCCCGTTGCTGCCAATAAGACTTGTGATATGGCCCGATACGAATTCAAAAGAGATCGAACGAACGGCCTTAATTAAGCCGTAGTTCACTGATAAGTTTTCAACTTTGATTTTTGAACTCATACTACTTTTTTTCCTAAGTAAGCTTCGATCACAATAGGTAAAGTTTTAATATCACTTGGAATGCCTTCGGCGATTTTTTTGCCACGGTGTAAAACGGCGATGCGGTCACAGATGTTCATGACTAATTTCATATCGTGCTCGATCAGTAAAATCGTTAAGTTAAATTTATTCTTAATAAAATGAATTAAATCTTTCAAAGCCGCTTTTTCAGATAAGTTCATGCCGGCCGCAGGTTCGTCTAACATCAAAAGCATTGGCTTTGTCGCTAACGCACGCACGATTTCAAGTTTACGTTGCGATCCGTAAGGTAAAGAATCGGCCAAGTCATTTTTATATTGGTCTAAATTAAAGATCTTTAAAAGTTCGATCGACTCATCGACCAATTCTTTTTCTAACTTATAAAACTTTTCGGTTTTAACTAAGCTATCAAACCAGGTGTGCTCGTGCTTCTGCTGCATGGCCACGACGACGTTTTCTAAAACGGTCAAGCCTTTGAATAGACGAATATTTTGAAACGTTCTAGCAGCACCTAGCTTATTCACCGAGTGCGGCTTTAACGCCGAGATATCCTGGCCAGCAAAAAGAATTTCACCAGAATCGGCCTTGTAAAAACCAGAAAGCATATTGAATACCGTCGTTTTACCAGCGCCGTTCGGCCCGATCAGGCCAAAGATTTCATTTTTCTTGATCGAAAAAGAAACGGCATCCACGGCTTTAAGTCCGCCGAACTGAATCGATAGATCTTTAACGTCCATCATCAATGAATCACTCATAACGCTAGAATTTGAAGGTGTTGTATTGATTAAACTCATGACTTGATCCATTTCTTCTCTTTAAAGAAATCAATTAATTCAGAACGGCCCAAAAGACCTCGCGGACGTAGAATCATCATCAAAATTAAAATGACCGGAAACACGATCATGCGAATATCACCGATCGAATCTGTCGGTAAGCTACGAAGTACTTCAGGCAAGATCGTCATGATAAAGGCCGCAATCACTGATCCTGACATTGAACCTAAACCGCCTAGAACTGCCATAATCAAAATTTGTGTCGAGACTAAAAATGTAAAAGAACCCGGACTGATGTAGCCTAAATGATGCGAGTAAACGCCTCCACCAAGGCCAGCAATAAAACTTGAAATAATAAAAGCTTGGCGTTTTGATTTTGTTAAATCTAGCCCCATCACTTCAGCTGCGATGTCATCTTCGTTTAAGGCCCAAAGATTACGACCGAACCAACTGTATTTTAAACGGTAACAAACCATGAAGACTAGCGACAACAGTATCACCGAAAAAGCATAGCTGTATAAAAAGTCGGGAAATTTAATAATACCATTGTAACCACGTGGGCCGCCGACGTGATTCCAGTTCAAAATTAAAACACGCACAATTTCAGACATACCTAAAGTCACGATCGCTAAGTAATCGCCCTTTAGCTTAAAAGAAGGAAGCGAAATTAAATACCCAACGAAAGCGGTCACAAACCCGGCGCAAAGAACCGTTACGGGAATCAAAAACCACTGGTCGGCAAAAAGCTCTTTCGACAAAATAGCCGAAGTGTAAGCGCCAACGGCCATCAATCCCGCATGACCCAAAGAGAACTGGTCGGCAAGGCCCGTGATCACGTTTAAAGATAAAGCCATGATCGCATTGATCATGAAGCTAATTAAAATCGATTGAATGTAAGAGTTTAAAAAGAAATTTAAAACTAAACCTAAAACCACCACACCAATCAAAAACGGAAGAAGTTTTTTAGACATTAAATCTTCTCCTTTTTGTTGGATCCGAAAAGGCCGGTTGGTTTTAAAAGTAAAACTAAAATTAAAATGCAGAACGATAAGGCTTCACGATAAGTCGACGCGCCGTAACCGAGTACGTAATATTCGCCAAGACCCAGTAACAATCCACCGATGACAGCGCCATGAAGACTGCCGATACCACCGAACACGGCCGCAACGAATGCGCTCATGCCGATTTTGTTACCCATCAATGGATCAATCTTCGGGTATTTTATCGAAACTAAAACCGCAGCGATACCCGCTAAAACCGAACCGATGATAAACGTCATCGAAATAATTTTGTTGTTATCGATACCCATCAACGGCGTCATATCCGGGCGGCTACTCACTGCGCGCATCGCGCGTCCTGTTTGGGTTTTTAAAATAATAAAACTTAAGGCACCTAATGAAACGGCACTAACGCCGTAAATTAGTAAATCGATCAAATGAACTTTGATTCCAGCGATTTCAAATAATCCGACATCTTCAATTAAAGTCGGAAACGATTTAGGATCTGCACCGAAAACAATTTGGCCGCCGTATTGAAATAAAATACTGACGCCGATCGCGGTGATTAAAGAATTCATTTTAGGAGAATTACGTAAAGGCTTGTAGGCCAATTTTTCGATCGCAAAACCGATGATACCGGTTGCAAGTCCTGCGGCCAAAAGACCTAAAGTAAAATTTGTCGGAGACGGGGTGTTTAAACCGACCAGGCGCGCGAAGTAGAAACACATAAACGCGCCCATCATGTAAATTTCAGAGTGGGCAAAGTTGATCATGCCCAAAATGCCGTAGACCATCGTGTAGCCTAAAGCGACTAAAGCATAAATACTTCCGAAGCTTAGGCCATTAAGTGTATGTTGAAAAAATTCTTGCATACACCTGTTATAACCGAAAATTAATTTGGTGCAACTTCAGTTACGAATTTAAAGTCTTCGCCTTGAACCTGAACAACCGTAGCACTTTTTACAGCATCACGTTGTTCATTCATTTGTGTTTTTCCAGTCGCGCCCGAGAAGTCTTTAATCTTAGCTAATTCATTACGAATATTCTCAGACGTTAACTCTTTCGAGTTCTTAATCGCTTCAGCCATCATGTATGTCGCATCGTAGGCCAATGCGGCCATTGCGTCCGGAGTTTCTTTGTATTTCGTCGTGTAGTCTTTGATGAAAGTGATCGTTTTTGGGTCTTTAGATTCAGTCGAGTAATGATTAGAAAAATAGCTTCCGTCGATTGCCGTTTTAGCTAACTCATGTAGCTTCGGTGAAGCCCATCCGTCGCCACCAAGCATAACTTGCGTCATACCTAATTCTTTAACTTGTTTGGCGATTAAAGCCACTTCGTTGTAGTAACCCGGAACGAAAATAACTTCAGGGTTTTTACCTTTGATCGAAGTTAATTGCGATTTAAAGTCGATGTCGCCCTCTTGGTAAGAAACGTCAGCAACGATTTCGCCACCAGCCGCTTTTAATTTTTCAGCAAAATTATCTGCTAAACCAACAGAGTAGTCTGACTTGATATCACGTAGAATAGCTGCTTTTTTTAATTTCAAGTTATTCGTCATGAATTTCGCCATCACTAAACCTTGAAACGGATCGATGAAACAAGCGCGGAAGATGTAATTTCCAACTTTTGTGACATCTGGATTCGTTGCTGAGGTACTTAACATTGGAATTTTGTTCTGTTGAGCAATCTGCGCACCGATTTTAGAACGGCCTGAAGTTGCTTCACCCAATAGGGCTAAAACTTTATCTTGAGTCACTAAGCGGTTAACAACCTGCAAAGTTTCATCGTTGTCTGATTTGTTATCATAATTGATTAATTTAATTTTCTTACCATTGATGCCACCTTTAGCGTTGATCTCTTCAACGGCCATGGTGATACCATTCAATTGGTATGTGCCGAAAGAAGCCGTAGCACCCGTTACAGAAGCGTACGAGCCGATTAAAATTTCATTGTCGTTCGTTTTTTTAGTACACGAAAACATAAGAAGCGAAGCGATCGATAGCAAAGCCAGTTTTTTCATCTGCGAAATCCCCTTTGGAAATGGTCGACCATTGGTCGAATTATTTTTTCTCTACATCTTAACTTAAATATAAGTTTCGGCAGTGACGCCGAATTAATTTACAGCTAAATTCTGACTTGTTTATTCAACTAAACCGAAAGCGCTCTGGCAAGTTGAATCAAGTGCTTGTCACCTTCTTTTGTTTTGGATATGACGTCCTCAAGAGCCACTTCAACTAAGCGTCCGTACTGAACGCCAACCATGATATTACTTTTGCCATCAAGTAACGCCTGCACCGCCGCGTAACCTAAACGGGATGCTAGTATGCGGTCATTGGCCGTTGGGCTTCCCCCGCGTTGTTGGTGGCCCAATATACAGACCTTTGCGTCTAATCCAGATTTTTTACGAATGGCTTCAGCTAAATCATAAGCGCGGCCTGGTTTTTGCCCTTCGGCGGTGATCAAGATACTGCTGGTTTTTCCACGAGCTCTAGACTCTTTTAGTTTTTCAACGATTTTATCCACAGGAATAATATTTTCGGGAGTTAGAATCTCTTCAGCTCCACCGGCAACACCTACGTGCGACGCAATGAAGCCCGAATTACGGCCCATCACTTCAACGATAAAAATACGGTCGTGACTATCCGCCGTATCACGAATTTTATCAATCGCACTCAGCGCGGTATTGACTGCGGTATCAAACCCAATCGTATCGTCAGTGCCGTAAACATCGTTATCGATCGTGCCAGCAATGCCCACCACACGAATTCCATGTTCGGTCGCCAAAGCTTGAGCTCCACGAAAAGACCCATCGCCCCCGATACAAACTAAGGCCTCAATGCCTTGAGCACGTAAAAAATCAGCGGCCTTTTTGCGATACTCGGGCTTCATAAATTCCGGACAGCGCCCAGTCTTTAAAATGGTACCACCCCGTTGAATAATATTAGCCATGTCACGCATTTGAAGCGGCAACATTTTATTTTCGATCATTCCGGTATAACCCTGAATAATCCCCATAATTTCTAATCCGTTCGTCACCGCCGTACGAACCACCGAACGAACAGCCGCATTCATGCCCGGAGCATCGCCACCACTTGTGTAAACGCCAATTTTTTTCATTTTTGTATCTGTAGAAGTCATAAATGATTTTGGTCTGCAACCAAAGCAAACGTCAACCCGTTGTAAAAACGAATTTCAGCACTCTAGAGAAATGTTGATAACGAACGACGACCCTTTTCTCCCGAAGTTCGCCCTTGGTACGCCATGCCAACGTCAAACTTCGGGAGAAAAGGGCGTCGAAGTATCGGCGGCAAATATAAAAACACGACTGACCCGGAAGGCACTTTCTAGAAAGCCAAACAGAAAAGTAAATTTAAACTTTCAAGTAAAAATCCGCAAAAACCGAAGAGCAAAACCCAAATAAAAAAAGCCTTAAGTTTCCTTAAGGCTTTCATAAACTAATTAGTAAACAGTAGTAAATATCTGCGCATGCGCAGAATAAACTATTTTACTAAGTGTTTGAATTCTGCGCCAGCGCGGAATTTTGGAGCCCAAGCGGCAGGGATTTTGATCGCTTTTCCAGTTTGTGGATTGCGGCCCATACGGGCTTTACGTTTAGCTTTAGTGAAAGTGCCGAAACCAACTAATTTAACGTCGTCACCTTTTTTAACAGTAGTTTTAACGTTAGTCATAAAGCAATCAACGATGTTTTCACATTGTGCTTTAGGCATTTTAGTTTGTGCAGCGATTTTTTCGATCAATTGAGCCTTGTTCATAGTATCTCCTTCGTGAGACGTTCGGTTCGCCAAGTGTTACCCTGACGTAGTTGTTGTTACGTCCTGTTGTTTAAATCATCTTCCTTGATGTTCAAATCAGAAAACAAGTTGGCTCTGTCGTCAAACAAATTTTAATTTCTAGGTCGTTGTTAAGTGATACTTGACGCTGGTCACAATAATTCGCTTTTTGTAAAGCAAGCTCAGCTTGATTAACCAGGCTGTCTGATTGTGCAGTAACTGATGATACCATTTCGCCGTAATAAATTCTGGAAAGATCACCGTCGTAAACTCGGATGGGTGTTCTTTTGCGACCTCATCAATAAATTTTAATATCGGTTCTGAGATCGAACGGTACGGTGAGTGTAACGTATATAATGTCATATCCGGAAATTTATCAGCCCACTGCTGTCTCATGCGAATGCCTGATTCAACATCGGTTTCAACGAAGCAAATACGTAAATCATGACTGATGCTACGGCCATAACGAATGGCATTCATAACGCCGCGGTGAAGGCCTGAAATCGGAATGATCACGACGTGGTCGGTCGCCTTTTCGCACGTTAGAATATCGTAATGTGATTGCGTCAGCTCGCGTGCGAACATGACATAGTGAACGTGAATACGGTGAAAAGCGTAAACGACGGCCGGAATCGCAACCAAAATCATCCAAGCACCATGAGTAAATTTAAACGCGGCGATGACTAATAGAACCACGGCTGTCGTCACCATTCCGATGCCGTTCATGATCGCTGAAGGAATCCATTTTGGTTCGCGCACTTTAAAGTGATGCACAACCATACCGGCCTGCGAAAGTGTAAACGATAAGAAAACACCAACGGCGTACAAAGGAATCAATGCGTGCGTGCTACCGTTAAATAAATACACCAAGATAATCGCGCATAATGATAAGCCAATAATCCCGTTCGAAAAAACTAAACGATCGCCCATGCTAGCCAACTGGCGTGGAGCATAACGGTCTTTCGCAAGTAATGAAGTTAATCGCGGAAAGTCGGCGTATGAAGTCGATGCCGCCATGAATAAAATCAAAAAGACAGAGATTTGAAGAAGGTAGAAAAAGACGCTGTCGCCAAATACCGAACGACTTAGTGATGAAATCAAAGTAACGCCTGGATCATGAGTTAAGCCGAATTCGTTAATTAAATAAGAAATACCGGCGAACATGCTGGCTAAGATCAAAGTCATCAACATCAAAGTTTTTGACGCATTTTTAGTTTGCGGGTGCTTGAATAAAGGAATTCCGTTTGAAATCGCTTCGATCCCCGTTAAGGCCGTACATCCGGAAGAGAACGCCCGCAAAAGTAATATCAATCCAATTTCGGGTAGGTTTTGTTCGATAATGTGGTGGGGAGTAAATCCCGCCTGAGGTCCGCGGACTAAGCCCGTGATGATCAACGCAAAAATAGAAAAAACGAAAAGGTAAGTCGGTATCGCAAAAATAGTGGCCGATTCGCTGACGCCCCGTAAAGATAAAATCATCAAAAGAACAATGATCCAAACGCAGAAAAATATTTTAACGCCGGCTAACTGCGGAAAGGCCGAAACTAAATTCTCGACCCCGGCTGAAACCGAAACGGCGACCGTTAAAATGTAATCGATCAAAAGGGCGGCTCCGGCAACAAGTCCGGCTCCGGCTCCTAAATTTTCTTTTGCAACGATGTAGGCTCCGCCGCCATTAGGGTACGCGCTGATTGTTTGGCGGTACGATAAAGTCACGATGATCATCAAAGCTAAAATGCCTAAAGCAATCGGAAAAGACCACGTTGTTGCTAACGCGATTCCAGATAAAGAAAGTGGAATAATAATTTCTTCTGTCGCGTAGGCGATTGAAGACAACGCATCGGCCGAAAGTAAAGCTAAGGCTTTCCATTTTGGAATCAGTTCGTTGTGTTGGTGAGCCGTTGCGATAGGAGAGCCGATCAAGATCCGACGTAATTTAGAGGCGTACATATTTTTTAATCCTTGGGTTCGATTTCGTCAGCATCGTCTATATCAATTAAAGTATCAATAGAAACGGGTGCCGAAGGAATCTTATATGTCTGATCAGCCCATTGGCCAAGATCAATTAATTTACAGCGTTCGCTGCAGAAGGGTCTTGAAGGATTTTCACTAGAGTAAATCGTCAAAAGCCCGCAGGTCGGGCATTTGATTTCGATCATTTTGACCTTGTTTGCGGGTGATGAATTTTCATCGTTATTCGAACTTGTCACGTCTAATATTAAAGACCACAATTCGGCGTAGAGCAACGACTCATTACGCCTTGGGCCGCGTTCACACCTTGCACTAAAAAGTTAAAGTTAAATGATGAATTTTCAACTTTGCCCTGTGGCACTTGGATGGCTAATAAAGTTGTATTGTATCCTGTCCAATAATCGCCATAACCACGGGCTTCGAAACCAGCTGAATTATTGATCGATGACACAGTCATTTGCAATTGTAACGGGTTACGAGTTGCTCCTGTGTAATACTTAGGATCAGGTAAGTAAATCCCAGTCAAATATCCTAAAGCCGTACTTAACAAACCGCTGCCAGAAGGCAACTGAGCATAGTAATTCACGTATTGGTTTTGTCTTGGCTGAGCAATTAAAGTGGCAAGTAAAGAATTGGCTGAAGCGGCTGGGCCCGTGGGTAATTGAATCACGATCGCCATGCGGCCAGATAGATAATAATCGCAACTGGCTTGGCCGTAGTTATTGGCCGCGCGGTCACAAACACCCATTCCGTATTTAAAAAGCTCTTTCATTTTTGCCGAGTTTACAACATTGATTCGCGTTGTTCCCGTATAGTTGTCTGCATAAAATCCGATAGGAAACGTCGTTGCGGCTGGATTCACGTAACCATTTTGATTATAACATCCACCATTTGAGTAATACTGTCCGACAGCGCAAGTTGGGTTTTGCACAACAGAGTCGTTATTTGACTTATCACAGCCTACGAATAGGGCGCTCATCATCACGAAACCGAACATCCATTTTAAATTTTTCATAAAAACACTCCTTGCTATAAGCTTACTAGTACAAGCCGTGGACCAGTCCAAGTAGGCGTAATCTTTCGTTAACCTGTTTACAAAATTGACAGAGCCAAGAAGTGGCACTACACCGTCTTATTTTAAAACAATTGATTTACTCGAATTTTCAGAGCACTTTGAGCCCTCAAATTCGCAATTTTAAGAATAAAGATCAAAGTCAGGAGCCATGAATGAGTAAACTTATTTTTGTTATCGCCAGTATAATCGCCGCGAAGGCCTTTGCTATTCAGGATTTCGAGACGGTCGTTACAGACCAAAGATTCAACTCATCAAGTTCAATCGTGATTAATAAAAAAGAAATCGAGAAATCGCGCGCTAAAAATTTAACTTCGCTTTTAGCTTCGCAGGCAAACCTTTCGATTGCGCAGTCCAACTTTCAACCGAACT
>JACMQO010000182.1 GCA_014376935.1 Bdellovibrio sp. | reverse complement strand
GAGCCAAATCCATCAATATTTTTGCAAACGGTTCATCATCTTCAACGATAAGAACGCTGCGATCTTTAGTTTCAATTTTTTCGCGATCGTCATCGATAAAAGCTTTGTAATCTGCGCTTGGTTGGGCTGTTGCGATCGATTTCGTATTTTCTTCACGCGCCATAAATGCACACTCTCGAGTTAACGATGAGCTTACAACGGGTGCAAATTTTGTATTTTCGTTCTGGTTGGCTTCGTCGTACTTAATCGGAATAATTAAAGAGAACGTGCTACCTGTACCCGGCTGACTATCAACAGTGATAAAACCACCAAGTAACCGTGCTAAATCTTTTGAAATTGACAGCCCCAGTCCCGTGCCGCCAAATTTTCTGTTCGTTGTGCCATCCGCCTGGCGGAAAGCTTCGAAAATAATATCTTGCTGTTCTTTTTTAATTCCAATTCCGGTATCAGTCACATCAAAGCGCAACCAATCTTGCGACCCGCCTGACAAACCGAACGTCGCCGGACGCACATTTGAAACGGCAATATGCACTGAGCCTTCAGAAGTAAATTTAATTGCATTCGATAATAAATTTTTAAGAATCTGCTCGATACGAAGTCGATCTGTGAAAAGAACGTCACTTGTGCCAGGCTTAATATCAACCGTCAGGGCTAATTTTTTATCCGTGGCAACGGGTTTAAATTCTTTTTCTAAATGATCTACCAAGCGTTTTACTGCAAACTCTTCAGGAGAGATATCAAGTTTACCCGCTTCGACCTTTGAAAGATCTAAGATATCGTTGATCAAGTTAAGCAAATCATTACCCGAACTTACTATTTGATTAGCAAATTCAATTTGTGACTTTGTTAAATTATTTTCTTTATTGTCAGATAAAAGCTTAGCTAGAATCAATGAGCTATTCAGCGGAGTTCGCAATTCATGAGACATGTTCGCCAAAAATTCGGTCTTGTATTGGCTAGCGCGCTGTAATTCATTTGCTTTTTTCTGGATAGAAGCTTGGGCTTCAACCAAAGCATCGTTTCGCTGATCTATTAAATCTTTTTGAATTTCTAAGGCTTGGGTTTGCTCCTCAAGGTGCGAATTTGTTTGCTCAAGTTCAGCATGCTGAGCTTCTAAACGCATTTGCGCTTCTTTTAGAATGCGAGTTTGTTCTTCTAACTCTTCATTTGTTACGCGCAGTTCTTCTTGCTGGGTCTGTAATTCTTCAGCTTGATTTTGAATTTCTTTTAAGAAAGCTTCGCGTTGTTCCCGGAACTGAACAGAACTGATCGCGGTTGCAATGCTTTCAGTGATTTGATTTAAAAATTCTAACGTTCGACCTTCGACTGGCTTAAGATACGCTAATTCAATAACCGCTTCGACTTTTTGATCAACCGATAAAACTGGAAATAAGTAAATATGTTTCGGGCTTGTGTCACCTAGGCCTGACGAAACCTTGATGTAGTCGCTGGGTATATCATTCAGTTGAATTGGTTTTTTCTCTTTCGCGACTTGTCCAATCAAGCCTTCACCAAACTTTAAAACCACTTTTTCTTCGTGGTCACTTGCGTAAGCGAATGTGCCTACACGCTCTAACTGTTCATCTTCGCGAACAATGTAGAATGCCGCTAGATTTGCTTGAGTGTATTGAGCCACCGAACTAACAACGGTTCCACCTAAGGAAGCAATATTTTGCTCGGTGACCATTTTTTCACTTAGCTCAGTCTGTCCGGTTTTTAGCCATTGTTGTTTTTGTAAGGCTTCATTACGGTCTTGGCTTGATTTTAAAACATCTTCGTACGACTGCGAAAGCCCCATCATTTGCTTTCGACCAATGAATGCGATGACTGCCGCTGACAACAAAGATAAAGTAATAACAATTGTTAATAACAGATTTGTTGATTCAGCCGTTTCACGATTCTTAGTGTCACGAGCTGAATCCTCGTAAGCGACAAACTGATTAAAAAGTTCACGAATCTGATCCATTTGAAACTTACCTTGGCCAGCGCTGACAATGATTGCCGCATCTTTTTTCTCAGTTTTCGCAAGGCGAACCGTTTCTGAATAATTAATCCACTGACGGTATTTATCTAAAACTGTTTTTAGTCGATTTTTTTGAATGGGGTTATTACCAATTAACTGATCTAAACTTTCAATCTCGATAGGGATTTGATTAGTCGCTGTATTGTATGGTTGTAGAAAATTGGGCTGACCGGTAATAACAAAACCGCGCAATCCGGTTTCAGCATCGATAAAAAGTCTCGTCGCATAATTAGCACTGGCAATAATTTTATTTGAGTTATCAACGCGCGCGGTTTGACTTAAAAGTTGCGTAATAAGACCCAAAAAGACGCCGCAAGTAACTAGACCTAATACCAACGGCAAAGCGATGTTTCTGACCAAAAGACGACGGAAAGACTGTTGATTCATTTTTTTCATCTTTAACCCCATGAAATAAAAGTACTCTTATAGCATAGAGACAAAACTTAATAAAAAAAAAGGAAATCTTTATTTTTCTAAAGATTTTTGGGGCAAATATCCTCAATCTGTCGGTCATGCGATCGTGCCAACAAGACCTGGGCTAAAATAGATCCTACTAACGCGAAAAACATATCCCACTGCGTATCCCAAATGTCGCCTTGAGTTCCTAAAAATGCGGTAGAAGACTTACCCGTTAAAAGGGCCGTCCACCATTCAATAAATTCATAAAATGCGCTAAACGATAAACAAACACAAATAACTAGATAAAATAACCAGCCAGCACCACGTACAACTTTTAGGCGTATAAAAATCTCACGCGCTAATATGGCGGGGACAAATCCTTGCGCTAAATGTCCGATGCGATCGTAGTGATTTCTAGAAAAATGAAAAACGTCTTGCATCCAATATCCGAATGGAACTTCGGCATAAGTGTAGTGCCCACCTATACACAAAATTAACGAGTGTCCGGCGATCAAAATAGCCAACAGCGGAGTTAACGGAAAACGCTTGGCTGTAAACAAAATTAAAATCATGCCGATCATAACCGGTACGGTTTCTAAAAACCATGTCGGTAAATCTTTACACCCAATGACTGTAACCACTAAACAAAACGCCATAAATAAAAGCTGCAAACTTAATTGGTTTCTATAATTTTTTGCCATGGCTACCTTTCAAAAAAATCCCCACTAGAAAAATCTAGCAGGGATATATTTTGTTACTAATAAATTTATCAGTAATGATCTAATTTGAAATTACTTTTTGTCGACGTTGTTTTTAACTTCAGATGCTTTGTCACCAATTGCATCCCCAGCTTCTTGGCCGCGGTGTTTTGCTTTTTCTGCTAAACATTTAGCATCGCTTTTCATACAAACAGCTTCCTTCGCACGATGAGCGCCTTTTTTCATTGCGCGACCAGCATCATTTGTCGTTGCTTGAGCTTTTTCGCCCATTGTCTCTTCGGCGTGTACAGTTGCAGTCAAGCCACCAACGATTGCTAATACCATAATAAGTGTTTTCATTTTCTCTCCTATTTTTTTTGTTAAAAGCGGCAACTACAACCTGCAATCACCCGTTAAAATATTAATTAAGCCGTACGACGAAATACTAATCTATAAATAAATAGAATTAGCATCGACCCAATAACTGCCGTAAAAAATCCCACTGGCTCACCTTCTTGATACATGCCCATTTGTAAACCGATCCAGTGACCAAAGGCCGCTCCAGCAACACCTAGTAACGCCGTCACGATGATTCCACCTGGGTCCTTGCCTGGCATAAAAAACTTAGCCACGATACCAACGAACAAACCTATAAATAACGCCCACAACATAAAAACTCCTTTTTAGTTTTTTGGTCAAATATCCCGGTATATGTTTAGAACGGGGAAAAATAAACCATTCAAAATTATATAAACGAAATTAAAACGCTTAAGGCACATATTGCAGATCTCGGACCAACTTTTGTTGCTTGCCATTTTTTCGGAGCCAGACCATATTTGACCAAATCAAATCCGAAAGGGTGTCTTATGAAATCAAATCAAATTTACTTAATGAAATGGCTAAGCCCTATCGGAAACCTGTATCTATATGCTGATGAAATGAATCTATTGTCTCTTTTATTTGAGGGCGATAGTGTTGATTTCTTACGTCATTACAAAACTTATACTTTAATCCATGAAACAAATCCCGTGATCGAATTGGCCATTGCTCAGCTGCAGCAATACTTCACGGGTGATCGAAAAGATTTTGATCTTCCTATCTTGCTGTCAGGAACTGATTTTCAAAAGAAAGTTTGGGCTGAACTGGCGCGAATTCCTTTCGGAAAAACAATCAGCTACGGCGAGCAGGCTAAAAATATCAAAGCCGAAAAAGCCGTTCGCGCCGTCGGCACCGCCAACAGCAAAAATCCACTGGCCATTATCATTCCTTGCCATCGGGTGATTTCAGCGACCGGAAAAATTGGTGGCTACGCAGGTGGAATCGCCATGAAAACAAAGCTTTTGGCGCTTGAGGGAATCAAAATTTAGTTTGGCTAATGTATTGCATCCACTGCTACAGTAAGGCTGCGCTATTACTTCGCGCTTAACCGGAGGCCCGATGCTGAACGAAATTAAATTACTTGCGACTTGTTTTATCTCGATCATCCTTATTGATTTTATTTGGATTGGTCTGATTGCCAAAAAATTCTATACGAATCAAATGTCAGTGATAGGTCGAATTTACGATGGTAACTTTCAACCCGTTCTTTGGGCCGCAGGGGTCGTTTATATTTTATTATCGATCGGCATTGTCTACTTTGTTTTGCCGAAATTAGAATTCAATGCGGGACCAATTCCTACTTTTTTAATTGGTGCATTGATGGGTTTTGTCATTTACGGAGTCTACGATATGACCAACTATTCAACTTTAAAAGATTGGACTTTGATTTTAACTTTTGCCGATATGTGCTGGGGTGGAGTTGTTTGCGGCCTTGTCACCATGATCGCGCGTTTTGTTCGCGACTTTTCAGCCAGTTAAACGCCCCTTCTTTTTTCCGTTTTTGCCCCACAGTCAGTTCAAATTATTCATTAATTCGACATAAGCAGCACCGTACGCCCGAGTACTTGTGGCGTAAATGCTGCAACCTTCAAAGTTCACTACGGAGGAAAACTATGAGCTTTAAAAATGAAAATGTTGAATTAGGTGATATGAAAAAATTAGCAGAAATTATTAAAGATATCGACATCGCCATGTTAACGACTGTCGACGAAAAAGGATTTCTAAGAAGCCGACCTATGGCGACGCAAGAAATGGCTGCCGATGGAACTTTGTATTTCTTTATGGATACGTCTTCACCTAAGGTTGAAGAAATCAGTTCAACGAACCAAGTTAATTTGGTGTATTCACAGCCCGATGATCACCGTTACGTTTCAATTTCGGGGCGTGCGGTTGTAAATAAAAATAAAGCCAAAATGAAAGAACTTTGGAAACCGACATTAAAAGCTTGGTTTCCCGAAGGCCTTGAAGACCCAACTTTGGGATTACTGCAAGTGACTGTCGAACAAGCCGAATATTGGGATTATGCCGGAACAGTTACCGAAGTTATCGGTTTGGCAAAAGCTTTAACGACCGGCCACACCTATGAAGGCGCTGGCGTTCACGGTCGCATAAACAATACGTAACATTATTTTTTAATTTTTTCGTCCATCTTGTTTAAGATGGCCGAAAGAATTTGAATGTACTCTTCAGGCTTGTCGTTCGGAACGATATGGCCAGCACCTTGTATGATGATCGGCTTTGCATCAAGGCCGGTCTGTTTTTTGTAAACTTCAACAGCTTCTAACTGCGTTTTTTTTCTAACTTCGTCTTCATTTTCGCCAAATATAAATACGCGCTTGGGGCTGGATTTAAAATTCTGTTGGCGCATATCATACTTTTCAATGGCTTTTGCCATTCCAACATAGCCATCTGTTAAACGCTTTAAATTTTCATCAGTATCTAACCGTTTGTCAGATGCAGAATATTGCTTGGCTACGGGCTGCCAATACTGATGGTAATTTGCGTCTTTCGTCGCAAAATACGCCGGCGCAAGTAAAATACCCCATGTGCCATACCAGTTTTCTAAAGCTTGCAAGTTTGCAGCTGATTTTTGATCTTCATCATTTAATAGCCCGACGGGTGCCGTTTCGATAATCGTCGGAAATTTACTGACATTTAAAAACTGAGAAACGCTACCACTGTAAGACAAAGTAATAACGAGCGGTCGTTTAATTTTTAGCGTGTCGACCAAGACTTCAACTTCATCGGCAAATCCTTTTGATGAGATATTTGATCCCCCATCAAAATAAGTTTTTTTCTCAGCCGCGTAAGTAGCTACCGAAGCTGGTTGCGTCGAAAAATTCATCGTAACGAAATTAATCTTTTTTTGAATTAAACTTTTAATGAATTCATCATTACGATTTAAACCACGAAAAACTCCGGGTAAAATAACTAGCGTGGCTTTGTCGGCATCAACAATTGCCGAATCATAGGCGATATGTTGTGCGGGACTGATTTCAATGAATCCTGTTTCTGGAATAGCCGAATCAGAGGCCTTATTAGCGGCCCAAACAGGATTAGCCAAAATAAGTAGAACGGCGATTTGATAAATTGATTTCATGGCTATTTCCTTTGGGTTTAAGCTTCCTGCAAAGGGCACAATAGATCATTTCAACGCACCTAAGATACTGTCATGATTTTATACAGAATAGATTACACAAAAATCGAACTGGAAACCATCCTGTTGGTTCTAGAGTCGATAGAGCTATAAACAAGCTGTTAAAATCACGTAAAAACTGCTTCCTTCTTCGAAGGACCTGTTGTTAAATGACCAGCCGATTCACAAAGTGAAAGAGTATTATGACTTACAATGCAGAGTTCTTAAAAAAATCGATCGATCTATCTAGAACAAACATGTCTAAAAATATGGGTGGCCCTTTTGGCGCCGTGATCACCAAAGACGGAAAGGTGATCGCCGAAGGTTCGAATCAAGTGACATCAACGAATGATCCAACAGCCCACGCTGAAATGGTGGCGATTCGTAACGCCTGTAAAACATTAAATACTTTTGATCTTGCCGGTTGCGAGATTTATTCAAGCTGTGAACCCTGCCCGATGTGTTTATCAGCCATCTATTGGGCCCGCTTAGATAAAATTTATTTTGCGAATTCTCGGCAAGATGCGGCTGACATTGGATTCGATGATGACTTCATTTATCAAGAAATTCCAAAACCGCTTGAATCACGAAAACTGGCTTGCGTTCACGTTTCATCACCTGAGGCGAATGCCGTATTCAAAGAATGGATGAAAAAAGTAGATAAAATCGAATATTAGATTTTAAGCTCTAGCACTTTTAAACAAACTTCAGCGTAAAATATGTCTAAACTTTTTACGTTGAGGCAAAGTTTTCCTGCCCTATTAAAATTCAAACAATCTAAAACAACCTTGGTGTATGGTTATGCTTCATAACTACCGCGCCCCCACGCGCCAAGGAGAATGACCCATGAAAACTATTTTAGCTTTATCTTTATTGATGGTTGGATCTATGTCTTACGCATCAAGCGAATACGAATGTAAGCAAGAGGCGCAGATTTTAGCGAAAATTACGAAGCTCGAAAAAAGAGATATGATGGGTTGCACTGCTTATGTGACAGCTTCGTCAATTCAAATTTATAACGAAAGCCAAGCATGTGCTTTACACTTGGATGATGTCTTAGCATCGGGTGTGGAATTACCAACAGTAAATGGTCACGATTGTGATTTAGGATCTGATGGCCAAACCTTAAAAGGGATTTTGACTAAACAAGCTGATGGATCTATCACGATCGACCGAGATTAATTAATAGGGATCGACGCTTCGATTTGAACGCCTTTTACATCTTGTACGGCTAGCCCTGTGACCGATAAGGGGCTAGCTAACAACGCTCTGGCATTTTCTCTATGGCTAAATTCAATTCATTCCAGCGATAACCAATTTTTCTTAATTTCCTAATAAGTTATCCTAACAACTTCAACGCTAACTGATTCGATTGATTCGCTTGCCCTAAGACGGCGGTTGCCGCCTGCATTAGAACGTTATTTTTAGCCATCTTACTTGATTCTTCAGCGATATCGGCATCACGGATACGTGAATTTGCGGCTGATAAATTTTCGTCAGAAACCATTAACGTTTGCGAAACAGTCTGTAAACGATTTTGCATAGCTCCGAAGTTGGCGCGCATCCCGTTCACTCGGTTGATTGCATCATCGACCGTATTTAAACTATTACGAGCTTGTTCTTTTGTCGCAACCGAAACCTCATTCAAATGCATCGACTGTAGTGTCGAGTCAGTCGAAGCTGTATCAAAAGTGATTCGATCGTTGAACTCATTATTATTTAAACCGATCTGAATATCTAGCTTAAGTGGCTGGCCATCAGCTGTTTGTAGTGGCTGACCGTCTGGACCTATTCCACCCGTTAACAGTGGTGTTCCATTATACGTCGTCGTATGCGCTACGCGGTCGATCTCGCTTTTTAGCTGTTGATATTCGATATTTGTAAATCCACGTTCGCGATCACCAATCGTATCAGATGCTGACTGAACGGCTAGTTCGCGTAAACGCACCAACATGTTCGTGATTTCACTAAGACCACCTTCGGCAACTTGCACTAATGAAATACCGTCATTCGCATTTCTGTTCGCTTGTCTAAATCCACGAATCTGCGCTTTTAAATTTTCCGATATAGCTAAACCAGCTGCATCGTCTGATGATTTATTAATTCGAATTCCCGAAGAAAGACGTTCCATGACGGTTTGCTGTTCGTTACTTAACCCATACATATTTTTACGTGCATTCAATGCGGCAATATTTGTTGCTATTCTCATTCCCATATTATCCTCCCTGTCTGTTATTCATCCGTGAATAGTCCTTTCCTTGGTTAAGCTAAAAATCCGTTTCTAGCTGAGTAAACTTTTTAAATACGTTTTGTATTTAAACCACTTTTGCTGTCGTCATCTTCAAATCGATCATCTTGATCAAAATGAAGTTTAGTAAAATTTGGACCTTGCTTACACAAGGTCCGTTCGCAGGAAGTCTTCGCACATCAGCGGGTCTGACTTTTTTCAAAGTCTGACTATTGTCATCACTTGCCCTTATAGAAAAGGTTCTTACTTTTCAATTACCCTTGTTTTAACAAAGATAAGGCTAGCGAGGGTTGCTGATTCGCTTGAGCTAGAATTGATGTTCCAGCCTGTAGCAAAATATTACTTCGAGCCAATTCAGAACTTTCTTCTGCGATGTCTGCATCACGGATACGTGAATTCGCCGACGCTAAGTTTTCTGTACTGACTTGAATATTTTCAATTGTTGAGTTCATGCGGTTTTGCAAAGCCCCAAAGTTGGCTCGCAATCCACTGACTTGGTTAATCGCGTTGTCGATGGCACCTAAAGAAGTTTGTGCTGTTATTTTATCGTACGCGCCTGTTAAATCGATTCCTAATGCTTGAGTTCCCGCATCTGAATCGGCGGCGTTAAAAGAAAGACGGTCAACTTCAACAGAGTTTTTAGTTCCTACTTGAAATTCTAACATTCCGCCAACACCCGATAATAATGGAGTTCCATTAAATTCAGTTGAAGCAGCAATACGATCGACTTCGTCTAACATTTGTTTAAATTCAATATGAACTAATCCGCGCTCGCGGGGACCAATCGTGTCAGACGCAGCCTGAACACTTAATTCACGTAAACGAATTAAAATATTTCCGATTTCACTTAAGCTACCCTCAGCCGTTTGAATCATTGAAACGCCATCTTGAGCATTTCGTGAAGCTTGTTTTACTCCGCGAATCTGAGCTTTTAAATTTTCTGAAATTGCTAATCCGGCCGCATCGTCTGACGCTTTATTGATGCGTGAACCTGAAGATAATCTGGACATCGCTCTGTCTAATGAACTTTTTGTTCCCCACAATGCACGTTGTGCATTTAGTGAACTTCCATTAGTGCTGATTCGTAATCCCATAATACCTTCCTCCATGAAGGGCGCTTCTTTCGAAGCTCACTAGCAAAATCCATTTCGCCAGAGCACTTAGTACTTAAGAACCAGACCACCCGAGCGAATCCTTCGCCTGTGATGTTTGTGTCTCGTTCTTAAACAACTCATCGGATCAATCTGAGACAACTAAAGGGGGTAGTTGTAAATCTAGACCTAGATCCCGTTTATATTGGCTATAAACAAACCTAGTAAGTTTAAACAGGCTTTACTTAGAATTCAGTACCAGGTACCTTCTGATTTATGGAAATTCGTGACCCAATACATGGCTCAATTCAACTTAATGATGGCGAAGAAGCCGTCATCGATTCAATCGAGTTTCAACGTCTGCGTGAGATCAAACAGCTTGGTTTTTCTGAGTTCAGTTTTCCGGGGGCTACCCACAATCGTTTCTTACATTCGATTGGTGTTAGTCACGTCGCCGGACAAGTTTTTGATTCTATTTTTAGAGCGTATCCTTTTACAAAAGTTTCGGTGAAAGCGCGCTTTCGCCAAACTGTTAAATTAGCGGCGCTACTTCATGACATCGGTCACGGTCCATTAAGTCACACCACTGAACAAGTGATGCCCATTTTAGATAAATTAAATATTAAAATTTATAATGATCAAAAGATTGATCAAACACGCCAAGCGAATCACGAAGACTACACCATTAAATTTGTGACCGATTCATCATTGGCAGAAATCATTCGAAATAATTTTGTCGATATTCTACCAGAGCATGTGGCTTATCTTATTGATAAGAACCTGTCTTGTGATGAATCCATTTTCACCGACAATAGCATTAACTTTCGCCCGTTACTTTCTCAGATTGTAAGTTCTGAATTAGATGCAGATCGTATGGACTACCTTGAACGCGACTCATTTTTCTGCGGCATTAATTACGGAAAAATCGACAAAGACTGGTTGATGCAAAACTTAACTTTTCATCTGGTTGATCAAAAGGCGTATCTAGCCTTAAACCGTCGCGCGCTTTATGCTTTCGATGATTTTTTAATTTCACGCCATCACATGCATTTGATGGTTTATTTTCATCACAAAAGTATCATTTACGAAGAAATGTTGAATCGCTATTTAACGTCGAAAGACTGCAAGTTCTTTTTACCGTCCGATTCGAAAGAGTATATCAATTACACCGACTACAAACTGTACGAGCATCTAGATACGGTCGATAATGAATGGGCCCAACGAATCGCCCAGC
The DNA here is from genome assembly GCA_014376935.1 of Bdellovibrio sp. Classification (GTDB taxonomy): domain Bacteria; phylum Bdellovibrionota; class Bdellovibrionia; order Bdellovibrionales; family Bdellovibrionaceae; genus Pseudobdellovibrio. The sequence continues at coordinate 30,156 of JACMQO010000182.1, read as the reverse complement.
GTAAGCCTTACCGTGTCGCCCTAGAGCTTCACAATCAAGATCCTGAACGTATCGAGCGCTTAGAAAAGCTTTTTATTGATAAAGGATTTGACGTTATTCACGCCAGCTCTAACGTGCGCTTATCGAAATACCATTCAACGAATCCTGAAGAGCGTATGAATATTTACGTTGTTGATCAGTATGACCGTTGGGATGTGCCGTCTCCGGTCGATTCGGCGACGCAAATTTTTCAGAAATATGAAGGAGCGCGCGTGATTGATCGTTTTTACGTGGCTCCAGAAAAATACGATGCGATCAAAAAGATGTTGAACGAAACTAAATACTAAACACGCTACAGCCCTAGTTTCTTTAAAGGCACTCTCTATGTGGCTCGAGTTTTTTAACCGAGCCACAAATTAACTATAACAAACTACATGCGTTCAATAATAATCGCGATCCCTTGACCGCCACCGATACACGCCGAACCTAGTGCGTACTTACCGCCTGTGCGGTGAAGTTCGTAAACTAAGTGATTCATAATACGAGCTCCAGAGGCCCCTAATGGATGACCGACCGCGATCGCTCCACCACAGGCGTTTGTTTTTTCAGGATTTAATCCTAATTCTTTTTCAACCGCTAGGTACTGCGCCGCAAACGCTTCGTTCACTTCGACTAAGTCCATTTGATCTAATTTTAATCCGGCTTTTTCTAAAGCTTTTCTAGAAGCCGCTGCAGGACCGATGCCCATAATTTTTGGATCACAACCTACCGAAGCCCAAGATACGACACGCGCCATTGGCTTATAACCTTTAGCTTTTGCGTAGCTTTCACTAGTTATAATTGAACAAGCTGCACCATCAACAATTCCAGATGCAGTCGCAGCCGTTACAAGGCCGTCTTTTTTAAATAATGATTTCATCGCCGATAATTTTTCTAAAGTCGCATCAGGCTTTGGATGTTCGTCTTTATCAATAACGACTGATCCTTTTTTAGTTGTGACTGTGACCGGCGTGATTTCGTTCGCGAATAAATTTTTATCTAAAGCCATTTTGTAACGCTGCTGAGATTTGATCGAGTACTGATCGCACTGCTCACGTGTAATCTTATACATCTCTCCCAAATTTTCGGCCGTAATTGCCATGGGCATTTTCACGTAGGCGTCGGTTAAAGCCGCCGTCATTAAATCTTCTAATTCAAAATTACCCAAACGCATTCCATCGAAGCGCACTTTACGAGCTACGTAAGGAACTTGTGACATTTGCTCGACCCCACCGGCTAAAACGCAGTTCGCACTGCCCGTTAAAATCATTTCGGCCGCGTTGATCCACGATTGAAAACCAGACCCACAAAGACGGTTCACGTTGTACGCACCAACATGTTCAGGAATTCCCATCTTTAAACCAACGTGACGGGCTAAGTAAGCCGCATCAGATGCACTTTGTACGACGTTACCGATGATCACATGATCAATGTCTTCGGGTTTCACGTTTCCGGCTTGTAAAGTGCCAAGTCCTGCCGCAACTGTTAACTCTGTTGCTGAAATATCTTTGAAAGAGCCACCAAATGAACCAAATGCGGTTCTTTTGCCCGAAATAAAAACGATTTTTTCCATGTTGTTTTCCTATTTAAGTAAATTGAAATTTTATTGTTTTGATACGCCGTTAAGGTTAATTTCAATCAATAACATCAGCAAGGAGATTTTATGCACGCACTAGTCATTGGCTCTGGTGGTCGAGAACACTCTATCGTAAAAAGTTTTGCTGAATCTGTTTTAATCGAGCAAATTTTCGTAAGCCCGGGTAACGCAGGCACCGATGAAATCGCGGTCAATGTTATTATCGATTTAAAAAATCACGAAGCCGTTGTGCAGTTCTGCAAACTTCAAAATATTGGACTTGTTTTTATCGGCCCCGAAGATCCTTTGGTCGACGGATTATGTGATTCATTACGTGCCGCTGATATTTTAGTTGTGGGCCCTTCAAAAAAAGCGGCGCAGCTTGAGGGATCGAAAATATTTGCGAAAAAATTTATGGAAGCCGCCGGAGTTCCGACGGCCAAGGCCGACATTGTGAATTCAGTTGAAAGCACAATGGCCGCCGCGAAAAATTACACCGCGCCTTACATCCTAAAAGCAGATGGCCTTGCCGCGGGCAAAGGTGTTTTTATTTGTCGGACGCTTGAAATTTTAGAATCGGCCGCTAAAAAAATATTTGTCGAAAAAACTTTAGGCGCTGCTGGCGAAACAGCGTTACTTGAGCAGAACCTGCCAGGTACCGAAATTAGTTTTTTGGTTTTAACAAACGGTGAAACGTTTCAAGCGCTACCGCTAGCACAAGATCACAAACGTCTTTTAAATAAAAATTTAGGCCCAAACACGGGCGGAATGGGCACGGTAGCGCCGATGGATATTCCACATTACCTATACCATAAAATTATTGAAAAAGTGATTCAGCCATCTGTTGATCAATTGAAGAAAGAGAATTATCTATTTTACGGAATTTTATTCGTGGGCCTTATGATCGTGGATAACGAGCCTTACGTTTTAGAATACAACGTTCGCTTAGGTGACCCTGAAACGCAGGTCATTTTACCTTTGATCAAAAATGATATCGGCAAAGTGTTTCACGATTTAGCGCAAGGCCAATTAGAAGAGCTTAGCTTCACCAATAAGAAATCAATTTGCATCGTCAATGCAGCGGCAGGTTATCCAGGTAACCCCGTTAAAGATACTCCCATCCACCTACCGATCGGATTTCAACCCGACGTGTACATTCTGCACGCCGGAACGAAGTTAGATGCGAATGGATATATTCGATCAAATGGCGGTCGCGTTTTAAATGTTATTGCGATAGATGAGACTTTTGAAAAGGCCAAGAATAAGGCTTTAGAACTAAACGCTAAAATAAATTTTGAAGGTCGTCAGTACCGAACTGATATCGGTAATTACCAGTCAAAGCGCCAAGACACCTGAGATTTATTTTCACTTGGTGTTACGGCATGCGATAAAACGATATCTTGTCGCTGAAATATTTTTTCTGAAACTTCCGCTTCAGCTTTCGAGGCTTTGGCGTCGTAATTTACGGCGGCCTGTACCCAGCCTTTGTATTCTATTTTAGCCAAGGCTTGCATCGCCAAAACCTTAAATACGATTCGATGCTCTGTTTTAGACTCAGAATTATCTTTAAAGTTAACTTCAGCTTTTAAATTCTTTTCGGCTTTATCAGCCGCTTGCCCAACGGCTGTATGACGAACTGGGGTCGACTCCCACCATACGCCAAATGAATTATCTGCCATTTTAGAAATAACTGAACCAGCTGACTCATTTTGTTGAAGGGCCTTAGGTAAGATTCTTTGAGACGTTTCTGACGTCATCAATGGTTCTGAAACATCACAAGGCATAATTAAACGTTTCGTCGTTTTAATATTCACTTTGCACCAGCACTTTGGTCCGATGGCTAAAGCGATTACGAATATAGCTATGAATTTCATTGAAAGCATCAACACCTACTTGCTGAAGTAATACTTCAATCAGTAGGCCAAGCTGCTCGCGTACAAGTGGTTTATAACGACTAAAAATGGGAAGATTTAGCCAACAGTGTGCAGAAAATGTCTACCCGCTGTCATGTTGGTCACTTTCGTATTGATGATTCTCAAAATAAGACACGTCAAAAAACCATAAAAGCCGATGTAATCACAGCCTTAAAAACCAAGCTTTTTTAAAATGAAAAAAGCCAACTATTCGAAGTTGGCTTTTTTTAATTCTTATTAATCGACGACCTGATTATTAGCGAACGCGATTTGCAACTTCAGAACATCCTGAAAGATTACAAGTGTCTTGAGCAACGCTAGACATATGACATTCATGCATTGCGATCTCTTGCGCTCTCCATAAATCTTGATGACGACCAGAAAAGTTGGCCGAAATATTTTTCATCACGTTATTACCAGCAGCGTCTTTCACGTATTCATTATGAACACCAACAACCGTACAAACTTGATCGTACGTGTAGCATTGTTCATTACAGCTGGCGTGGCCCGAAGCCAAACAATCTTGTTGAGAAATATGTGGAGAATGTTCTTCGTATTTACCACCGTCGTACCAAGCACATTGAACGCCACCTGAACCATTACTAGTTGGCGGTGTTTTGCCTGACATTGCGAACGAGCTTAAACATGATAATAAAATTAGACTTGCGAATACTGTTTTCATACGGAACTCCCCCTTAGAAGTTTTTGGTTTGTACTTCTGGCTATAGCAGGATGAATGCCATGTTTTTCAGAGCCAAAATCACATCACATAATTTTTCCAAGGAGCATTTTTTTGGAACGGGATTTTGGAACGGATTGAAGACGTTTAACATGTTGGGCTGGAGATATCGACTTATCGCCCAATTCGGAAAAAAGTTCGCCCAGCGTTTCATCCTCATTGACGATTAACGCATTTTTTAGCTCAGGATCATTTGTTAACCAAGAAAGCACACTTGTTTTTCCAACTCCCGCTACGCCTTCTAGAATCAGTCTAATCATATTTCTATTTCAAGAAGCTTTTCACGAGGCAATCACCCAGGAAATGTTTTTGATTAAAAATTTTTCAGAAACTCGTTCACCAAGCTTTTTATGATGATTCCAGCAACAGTCCGAACTCCGACTCATCATCTTCTTAGATAGCACGAGATCGCCTTTAACCCATAGCCCCATTCTTGAAATGAGTGCTAACTATGAAAAAAAGAAGAATCTTAAAAACGAAACTATCGACAAAAACTAAGCGACCAGGGCCGCCAAAACAAATGTCATTCTTCAAACTGCAGAAGAAGTTTTTTGGCGGAGCTTTACTTTACAAGAAAAGAAAATCCGCAAGACCACTTTCTTCAAAAGATTCGATCCACTTCGTGCTTCGCAGCCAGTGGGCGATGGGTCGCGGCCAAATAATTCGCCGGAAAAAAGTGAACGCTTTTGGCAGTTTAGACCATTCTCGCGCGTAGTGAACTGGGGTAAGGATTTTCAGACTTGCGCTAAATATCTAAAACAGAATGTGTTAGAAGCTTTAGGGTTTATTCCGTCTACAGAACGCAAAAATTATCATGCCAAATGGCTTAAAGAAACGATTTATAGAATGAAAGAACGTATTAAAACCTACTCTTCATCCAAAATATAATTCATCGGGTTGACCGGAATACCATTCACGCGCACTTCGTAATGCACGTGGGGGCCCGTTGATCTACCCGTAGTTCCAGACGCTGCGATCACGTCGAACTTATTCACTTTCTGGCCGACCTGAACGTAGATCTGCGAGTTGTGCGCGAAACGCGTTAGTACACCGTAACCGTGATCGATTGAAACTAGCTTACCGTAAAATTCGTCCCAGCCTGCGAAGCTGACGACACCATCGGCTGGCGCGCGCACTGGTGTGCCGATCGGTGCTGCGATATCAACCCCGGCATGCATTTTTTGTTTTCCGTTGATGGGGTCAATACGATAACCAAAGCGTGAGCCGATTGGACCACGCGCGGGTTTCATGTTCGGAGTCGCTGATAACAAACTTTGGCGATCCGATAACATCTCCCAAAGTTCAATGACGGATTGTTCTTTTAAAGTCGAATCTTTCACGGCTTCGTCGATGCGAATCACTAACGTCGCGTAATTCGACGTTGATTTTTCAGTCGCAATTTCACCCTTTAACGTGTTCACCGGGTTTTCAGTTTGGATGATCGGCTCTTGCTCTAACATTTGTTCGCCGGTCATGCGTTCTTGCGGTGGCGGATTGCTGTCGTTCATAGCTTGTGCCGGGAAATTTAATTTTTCAGCGCGATCTTTCATTTGCGTATCGGTAATCAATCGCAATTTGCTGGTCATCATACCGACACGATCAAGGGCGGATTGCAGAACATCAAGCTTGCCTTCAACAACTTGAAATTGTTTTTGAAGATTAATATTTTCAATTTTTAATTTTTTATTTTCAATCGATTGCACTAACAACCCAAAATAATCGATTAAGCCCGCAAATAAAGAAACAACCACCACGGCCACGATAAAGGCCGAGATCTTAAAATAACTCATCGGGATCGAAATTTTTTTCGTCTGACTGTCGTCATTCGTGACTAAATAGATTGTTACAACTTTACGCGTTTCATTCATTTATTTTTTAGCCTACACATCTTGAATCTGAAGAACAAGAACCGTCACGTTATCGTCTCCACCGTTGGCCAAAGCATGCTCGATCATTTTTGGAGTGACCTTGTCCATTGGATTTTGGTTAAAAATTTGACACATTAATTGGTCATCGACCATGCCGCTAAGACCATCAGAACAAAATAAGAAAACATCGCCCACCGAAAATTCACGCTCGATCACATCCGGAAAGACGTCACGTTCAAAACCCACACTACGAGTAATCACATTCTTACCGATTGTCTTGTGCGCTTGCTCTTCGGTTAACAAACCTAAGCGGATTTGTTCATTGATTAAAGAATGATCTTCAGTCATTTGCCAAATGTATGGTTTACGATAAAGGTAACTGCGACTATCGCCGACGTTCGCAATATAAATTTTATTTTCGCGAATGTAACCCATGACCATCGTTGTGCCCATGCCGTTTAATTTGATATCTTGATTCGCACGATCGAAAATGCGGTGACTGGCTTCTTCGTAAGCTTGGTACAAAACTTCTTTCGGAGTAAATCGACCCGCTTTAGGATGACCAACAACTTCGCGAACAGTTTCTACGGCAATTGCGGACGCGACTTCGCCACCTTGGTGTCCGCCGACACCATCGGCCACGATAAATAAACCAAGACGTTCATCAATCAAGAAAGAGTCTTGATTGCCTTCACGTTTTAAGCCTTTGTCAGATAAACACCACGATTGAAATCTCATTCTTATACATTGTCACTGGCCGTCACGCGCGAGTCAAACATGCACATGCCTTTTAGTCGCTAGACCTCGGTCTAATTGTCATAAAGTTTCACATTTCGACTGACCAATTACTTCATCCGCGTTGTCTAAGAACCGATGGGAACTGCAGCTGGATGCAGTTTTCAAAAGTACTAAAACACGAGAGGTGATTAAGTACCTAGTCCAGCAAAAGGAACCGCATATGAAAACGCCACCACGAAAATTTACGTTCAAGGAATATGTAATAGCCTCGGTCGTGTTTCACATTGTTTTCTTTCTATCCTTATCCATCACAGCGAAATTTCAAAAAGAAAATGCAGAAAAGAATAAACCAGTTGAAGTCGCGCTTCTTTCTGAAGACGAATTAAAAGCATTACGTGAAGTTGTGCCTCCACAAACAATGCAAATTGCTGACTCGGCGGCTAACGAACAAAAAAACGAAAAGGCAAAATACCTAAGCGAAAAAGACAACACGGTTGATAAAGAAACGAAAGCGAAGGCCGGCGATCAGTTTAAGAATTCTAAAAAACAAGCTGCGAAAGCGGCAGCTCCGCAACAACAACAGGCTGCTTCAAAGCCGAAACAAAGCGCACCGCAACTTTTTAACGACAAATTTGATCCGTACGCTGCGTTAGCTAAAAAAGACATGAAGCAAGAATTGAAAAACTTTTCTAAGGGTCAAGTTGCGACCGAGGCTGGCGAAGCGTCGACTTCAAATGATCACTTAGATGGCGTTAGCGAAGACTTAATCACAAAATTAAATACAAAAGAGTATAAATATTATGGATTCTATCACCGCATCAAAATTCAATTGAATCAGTGGTGGCAGCCAAAAGTTCGTGAAAAAGTAACGCGAATGGTTCGTCAGGGCCGAACCATTGCTTCAGACACGAACAAAGTAACTAAATTAGTCATCGTTCTGAACGACCGCGGCAACCTAGTCAAAGTTCAGGTTTTAGGAGAGTCTGGCGTGCGAGATCTTGATGACGCAGCCGTTGAAGCTTTTCGTCAGGCTGCACCATTTCCAAATCCCCCGAAAGGGATCATCGAAACCGATGGAACCGTTAAAATCCGCTGGGATTTTGTCATTGAAAGTTAACACTCTCCACACTAAAGTCTTTACTCTATAAAACGAACTAGTAAGAATACTAGAAAAAGAAAAACTCTAGAGAAAACCTAGAAGAAATAGGAGACTTCGTGTCGTCTAAAACTACCCTTATCGTACCCAAAGATTTACCTCGTGAAACGTTAGAGTCGATTGCTCGCCGCGCGCATTATTTCGCAACGCAAATGATCTACATCGCGAATAACAGAACCGACAAAGAAAAAGGTGACCCCAAAGTCGGCGGACATGCTTCGGGCAGTGCCAGCGCATTACATATTATGGGCGCACTTCATTTGATCGTGAAATCGGGTTTCGATCACATCGCGAATAAACCGCACGCTTCACCGACCGATCACTCTTACAATTATTTATTAGATTTATTTTTAAATTCTGATTTATCAAAATTAACTGAAGATCAAAAAAATACGGCGATGTCAGGTCTTCGTAAATACTCTAAAAACGGCGAACCCGTTTTTCAATCTTACCATTCAGCATACGATTCAGATCATCATAACTTTTTCCCTTCAGGAACCGTGGGTATTCCACCCGTTCAAGCCGGTTACTTAGCGTTAGCTTACCGATTTGCAAAAGAACATAACTACAATGTACCAGACGCGCACTTTTGGGCCTTAACCGGAGACTCTGAATTCCGCGAAGGCTCAATGTACGAAGCTGTTCCTGACTTTGCAGATCGTGAAATCGGAAACTTAACTTGGATCGTCGATTACAACCGTCAATCACTTGATGGTCACCGCATCATCAATGAAAAACAAATGAAAGGAACCGACGCCGACCGTATCGAAAGAACAATGGCCGCCAACGGTTGGGAAGTCATTCAAGTTCGTCACGGTTCAAAACGCAAAGCCTTATTTGCAAAACCAGGCGGCGACGCTTTCAAAAATTTCTTAGAAAACGAATTACACGATTACGAACTTCAAGCCCTTTTATTAGTTAAAGATATTAAAGCATTGAAAAAAGGAATCGTTAAAGAGCATCCAAATATGAAAAAGTTCATCGACGCTGTTAGCGATCAAGAGCTTTACGATGCCTTCCGCGATTTCGGTGGTCACGATATGATTTTATTAGCTGAAGCTATGTTAAAATCAAAAGAATCAACTCGTAGACCAACGATCATCATCGCGCACACATTAAAAGGCTGGGGCTTAAAAATGGCCGCAGCCCCTGGTAACCATTCTTCTTTAGCAAATTCAGAAGAGATGGAAGAGCTTCGCGCGAAACAAGGTTTTAAAGGCGAAACGATCTTTGCGAACTTCGACGCCAAAACGGCCGAAGGTAAATATTTAAAAGACCGCGGCGATAAATTATTAGCCGACATTAAAGAGCAGCATGCGATCAAAGCGAAGAACGAAAAATTCTTTATGAACGAGATCGAAAAATTAGGCGCAATTCCTGAAAAGTTAGACATCAATACAAAAATGACCAGCTACCCACACACACAGTGGATGTTAGGTCAGTTAACGGCGAAATTAACCCGTATCGCAAATGCCGACGATTCTAAATTAACTGATTTCGAGAAAAAATGGAAAACGCCGGGCCAATTATTTATGACGATGGCCCCTGACGTTGGAACATCAACAAATTTAAATCCAGCGATGGATGGTAAAATTTTTGGTGCGCCGGTTATTCAAGATTTAGAAACAGATCTTGGCGTTAAAGATACAAAACTTCCAGATTTAGTTCCGGGCGAAGAAGTTTCAGATCGTTTCTTACGTTTCGAAATCGCTGAAGGAAACGTGATGTCTTGCGTCGGTTCATTCGGAAAAATGCGCGATATCATCGGCGTTCCAATTATGCCTTTAATGACCGTGTACGATTTCTTTATCAAACGTGCGATGGATCAGTACTTCTATAATCAATATTGGAAATCAAGTTTCATCTGCGTGGGAACTCCATCGGGTGTGACGCTTTCACCAGAAGGTGCGCAACATGGTTGGAAGTCAGACTTCCAAATTCCGAATCAAATCACTTGGGAACCAACGTTCTGTATCGAAGTCGATTGGATTTTATCAGATTCAATGAAACGTCATATCATGAACGACAATGCCGGTCGCTCTGGAACACTGTTACGTCTAGTAACTCGTGGGGCAGAACAAAAAGATTTAATGAAATTCTTAACGAAACAAGCGCGCTTCAAAACGGATTCAGCGATGAAGTTAGCTCGGGCTGAATTTCCGATCGCAAACGGTACCAACGAAGAAGAAGTAGCGGCCAAGTCAGAGCAAGAAATCTTAACGGTTTTACGCGACGACGTACTAAAAGGCGCTTACTATCTGATCGATTACCGCGGTTACGAAGGTTATGAACCAGGTGATAACGTCATCAATATTTTCAGCATGGGTTCAATGACCACAGAAGCGATCAAAGCGTCTGAAGATTTATTAGGTCGTGGAATTTACGCCAACGTCATCGTGGTGACTTCATCTGATTTAGTTTGTGGAATCTTAGCTCATGAAAATGACTATGATTACTTACGTAACGGTTTAGGTATTAATCCGAATCTTTATTTAAACAAATCAGGCGATATTGGTTCAGCTGATTTAACAACGGTTTCTGGTCGTCGTATTCCGATCGTTAGCGTTCACGACGGTGAAGCCGGATTACTAGATAATTTAGGTTCAATCGTAGGTGTACGTCACGAAAGCTGCGCGGTTCGAAAACATTCTAAATGCGGTCGTCCGAACGAGATCTATCATTTCCACAGTATCGACGCTGAAGCCATCGTTGATGCCTGCGGAAAAGTGTTATCAGAAACAGCTTTAGAAAAAGTGATCGTGACAAAAACTTCGCTAGAAGAAGTATCACAATCAGATAGCGCCAGCACAGGTTCAGCTCCACATTGGACTGAATTGTGGCCGACTAAAAATCAGAATCACAGACACTAATCATGACGGAAAAAACGCAAAGCGCTTATCCTGATCAAGGTGAATTATTTAAAGCGTCGAATAAAAAACACGACGCTTTAATCTTTTTCGTTCACTTCTATTTAGGACACAAAAAAGCGCTTCTGCGCCATATCCGGCTTGTGAATCAGCTAGGCTACGACGCCTATGTTTTTAATATCAAAGACAAATTAAAAGATCATTACGGTTTACCCTATTCTTTAGTTTCACATAAATTTGGTTTAAAGCATGCGATTGCCGACCAAATTGAAGAGCACATGAATTTGCTTACCGAGTACCCAAAGAAAATCGCTTACGCCTTTTCAAACGTATCTGCGTGTTGCATCGAAGCGATGGCCAGACGACCGCACCAGGATTTTATCGCTTTAATTTGCGATAGCGGCCCTTCGTTAAACTTCATGGACTCAGCCTACGCTCTTTACAAACACAGTAACCCAGTCGCTCTGCCATTACGTTTCATAGCGGCTCCGCTAATGGCTTACGGGTGGAGTAAAGACATGCATAAGGATATACCGGGCGATTTAATAAAGCTTCCCCAAGGCTTTCCGGTATTAAGTATCCGCGGCTGGAAAGATCCGCTGATCAAACCAAATGATATCGATTTGTGTTTTGAACCTTGTAAAAATTTAGTATGGCAAAAATTAAGTTTACCCGAAGCGGGGCACTTAACCGGTCTGCGCGATTTTCCGCAAGAGTACAAACCGGTCGTTGATGAGTTTTTAAAATCAGTTAATTAAAATAATCCTTCGCAGCGGAATGAAATCGCTGTTTTTTGCAATTGATTTATAAAATTAACCGCATTTTTTGATTTCTTAGAAGTAAATAGATTTTTGTACTTACCTTCTTTTTTCGCTAATTCCATATCTTCAACTTCATGATCTTTCGCTACATTCTTAGCTTTAACTAATAGCTTTTGAACATATCTAAAACCACTAAGGTGTCCGAATAACCAAGGAGTAATCCCCGGTCCGACATAGCGACCCAGTTTTAGAAACGCATCTAATTTATTTCGTCCGTTAAAATCAATCACCTGAGCGTCGGCCAATGCACCTAACTTACCATCCAAGTTAATATACTCAGCCGCCGCCTTTTGAGCCGACTCTGACCATTCATTTCTTTTTGAAGATGAAGTATTCTTAAAGATAAATGCTTTAAAATTCCAGATAGCATCGGTCAATCGAGCCATAAGTCGTAATGGATCTTTTCCGTGAACAAAGTTCACTCCCCATTGCTTAACTCGGTACAATCTATGCGCAGTGGCTTTGTATTCTTTTTCAAAATTTCTTGTTTCCGTATTACCTTCAAAATTTTGTTTGATATATTCAGTGCGCTCCATCGGCACTAAATCTTTAACCAACTTAATCACGATTTCTTCCGCATTTCTTTCTTCAGCAAATTCACGGGCCCGGGCCTTAATGAATTCTTCAGATCCGTATTCAAACTGCGCCGAAAGACCAGTGCCTTTTAGAAGCTGTAGTTTTTCTTCTTCGATGCGATCTTTCTTAAGTTTTAAAGCGTGTGTTTCAACGCTGGCCTCATCAGCAGCAAGCGTATCTTCCATGTGTTTTAATTCACGTAACCTAAATTCAGCGCGTGCCGCCTCGGTATCAAATTTTTTATGAAAAAGTTCTTCTGATTTAAAACCAAATAATTTTTGCAGATCAAAAATCTCTTTACCACCTTCGGATTTTAAAAATTCTGCATCCGCCGTTGTGACTATGACATGTTTTAAAGTGTCTTTAGTGTCTAGTCTGTAATCACGCAATAGGTCTTCAGAAAATAAGTCTTCAAAAGCAATTTGCGCATTGATCACGCCCGAATGTTTAAACTTGTCGTAGATCTTTTGTAACGCTAATTTTTTATATTCAAATTTACGGAACATATCTTCACGGTAGATACCTTGAAGCTCTGAATCAGCTAACATAACGCCTGAAATAATCGTCGGATCTTGCAGGTCTGCCGTCGTTAATTGACGAGCTAAATGAGTTTTCGGTGCAAACTGATTTAAGTATTTTAAGGCAGAAACCTCATCTAAAGCTGCAGCAGGTAATAATTTTTTGACGGCTACTAATGTTTGCAGCATCGAACGAATCATATCTTCATATTTTTTTGTTTCTAAAAAAGCGCGATCTGGATTATGACCCGCTTCTATGTGACCTAATAGATTAGAATGACCCGCGTGACCGTAAGTATCCATTTTAATATGCATACCCAAACCAAGTAACATCAAATCACCACGCGATAGACCTAAATAGACAAGGTAGTTCCCGATCGCTGAATTTCTTTCTGCTAAAGCTAATTTAGATTTAAAGATCCTTGAAGGCAGATTGATGGCCCCGTGACCTTCGATTTCAACTTTAGATAACTCTCCGGGAAAGTGAAAAAGCTGACGTTGAATAGATAAAAGCATCGGCGAACTGATTGCGCCTTCATCAATATGTTGATTGGCTAAGGCAAAGAATTTAGATAAGGAATCATTAATTCCCGAAGTTCGACTTAGGTGATACATCATATCAAAATGCGTATCACTCTCATAAGCTTTCGCTTGTTCCGGGACAATCGCAGCTGTCAAAGCAAACGCCAGCAGGCCGCAAATTGTTAACAATCTTGTCATAAAAATAACCTCGGTAATAAGTATTTCGATTCTGGACTAACACAACCCTAACAAAGCATGTTTTAAGCCAGCGAAATGTCTCATTATGAAACGAATTAGATAAAACTGTGTACCCACAGCTTTCACGAAGATTTTAGTTTTTCTTACAGACTAGTAAGCCCTCTGATGTGGGGATAATCGTGGTCGACAAACCTTCAGTAGTAAAAGCTTTTTTATTCATCGTCTGCACGTTTAGAATTTGTTTTTCATTGAACCGCTGTAAAGTCTGATCACCCCACACGGCACCCGCTAAGAAAATATTGTCGACCAAAATTAATCCGCCGGCTGATACGTTTTCTAAAGCCCAATCAAAATATTTTAAGTACGCGGCCTTGTTGCCATCGATAAATATCGCATCAAATGGTCCCGCCGAGTTTAACGTCGGTAATTTTTCAAGCGCATCGCCGCCAACGATCACGCAGCGGCCTTTCGTAATTTCTTCGGCTAAAACATCCGACGCTTTTTCGATATGCTCAGCCGATTTTTCTAAAGTCCATAACCTGCCGTCAGCGGGCAAGGCTTCAAGAATATAAAGCGCCGACAAGCCCGTTAGCGTTCCGATTTCGACCACTTTTTTACAACCGTTCGCGCCGATTAAAAATTTTAAAATCGAAGCCTCGGTTTGAGAAACCGAAATCGCATCTAAGCCCAAATCTTTCGCATGCGAGCGCGCAGTACCCATTAAAGCCGATTCGGGCATCATCAAAGATTCAATATACTCGTAGCTTTTTGGGTTTTGTTTTCTCATAATTACAAAATATGCTTTTTGATAAAAATTTACCACTGTTGATTTTTGACCTTGATGGCACTTTGATTGATTCGGCCGAAGACATTTACACGGCCTTAAATCAAATGCTGACTAAATACGGTCGCCGCCAGGTTGACCTACCCACGCTGATTTCGCACATCGGCGATGGACTGACTAAACTTGTAAACGATTTCTTTCCTGAATTTCACATCGACTCGGGCGAGAATATGGATAAGGTGCGTGAATTTTTAACGATTTACGAAACTAGCATGGTTCAGCACACAAAACTTTACCCGGGTGTTTTAGAATTTTTGCAAAACTACGAAGGTGCTAAGGCCATCATCACGAATAAAAATATAGAACCAGCCCGCGCCATTTTAAAACATTTTAATATTTATGATTTGCCCTGGATCGATATTCTAGGCGGAGACTCTTTGGCTGAAAGAAAACCATCACCACTTCCTTTAAGGCACGTGATGAAAAAAGCCGACTTTACGCCCGCCTCCACTTGGATGATCGGCGACGGTCGGCCCGATATGCTATCAGGTCAAGCGGCCGGGTGTGTAAAAGTTGCTGTTCACTACGGCTATTCTAAGCCAGAAGAGCTTGTCATGTATCAACCACACCATATTTTGAAAAATTTTAGCGATTTAAAGGCTCTAATCTGAATTTTTCTGTTTGCTGATTTCTTCTACTCCAAGTATAAAAATGCGATGTCAGATCTATTACTTGAAGTCAAAAATTTGCGTACGAAATATAGAACCGAAGACGGCACGATCTACCCCGTAGATAACGTCAGCTTCAACGTCAAAAAAGGCCAAACATTAGGGATCGTCGGCGAATCTGGATGCGGTAAATCGCAAACAGCTTTATCCGTTATGCGCCTGATTCAAAAACCTGGTTTGATCGAATCTGGTGAGGTTCTTTTTAAAGGCGAAAGCTTACTTAAAAAATCAGATGCCGAAATGCGCGAAATTTTAGGTAATCAAATGGCCATGATCTTTCAAGAGCCCATGACGTCATTAAATCCGGTTTTTACAATCGGTGACCAAGTTGGCGAATCTATTCAACAGCACAACAAGCAATTATCTAGTAAAGACATTCAAGCGCGCGCGATTGAAATGTTGCGCTTAGTGGGAATTCCGGCTCCTGAAAAACGTTATCACGAATACCCACACCAATTATCAGGTGGTATGCGCCAACGCGTAATGATCGCGATGGCCATGAGTTGTAATCCGCAATTATTAATTGCCGACGAACCAACGACGGCTTTGGATGTAACGATTCAAGCCCAGATTCTAGATTTAATGCGTAAAGTTCAAAAAGAATTTAACGCCGGCATGATCTTGATCACGCACGATTTAGGTGTGGTCGCAGAAATGTGCCAAGAAGTTGTCGTGATGTACGCTGGTAAAATTATCGAATTCGGAACTGTCGAAGATATTTTCTACCGTCCCCGTCATCCGTACACAATTGGCCTATTAAAATCGGTTCCGCACTTTGAAACGGGTTCACGTTTAAAAGCGTTACAAACGATTCCTGGAATGGTTCCAAGTTTATATAATCTTCCGGTCGGTTGCCGCTTTCAAGAACGCTGCAATTTAGTTTCTGACATTTGCCGTAAGCAAGAGCCCAACTTAGAAAACCTACGTGGCGTTCACCGTGCAGCTTGTTTTAACACCGACAAAACCGTTGAGGCTTCGATTTAATATGAATCCATCTACATCTACTGAATCTATTTTAAGAGCCGAAAATGTCGTCAAATCGTTTCCGATTTACGGCGGTTTATTTTCACAACAAGTCGCTGCCGTTCAAGCTGTCCAAGGCGTTTCGTTTGAACTGAACAAAGGTGAAACTTTAGGGTTAGTCGGAGAATCTGGTTGCGGTAAATCAACTTTAGGTCGTTCGTTAATCAAGTTGATTCAACCAACAAGCGGAAAAGTTTTCTTCAAAGATCAAGACATCACTCATTTTAAAGGTGAAGAGCTTCGCGAATTACGTAAGCGTATGCAGATCATTTTCCAAGATCCTTATGCTTCGTTAAATCCACGTATGACCATCGGTTCAATTTTAGAAGAACCATTAGTTATTCATAATTTGTACCCTGACGCAAAAGAGCGCCAAGCGCGCGTTTTAGAATTAATCCAATTAGTTGGATTACGTCCTGAACATTTATTACGTTACCCGCATGAGTTCTCGGGTGGTCAACGTCAACGTGTTGGTATCGCAAGGGCCTTAGCGGTCAATCCCGAATTAATTATCTGCGACGAGCCCGTTTCGGCGTTAGACGTATCGATTCAAGCTCAAGTCATCAATCTATTAATGGAGCTTCAACAAAAGCTAGGTTTAACTTACGTTTTTATCGCCCACGACTTAAAGGTTGTTGAACATGTATCGACTCGTGTTGCGGTTATGTACTTAGGTAAAATCGTTGAAATGACAACGGCTGATGAACTTTATAAAAATCCAAAACACCCTTACACAAAGGCTTTGCTATCTGCGATTCCAGTTCCAGATCCAAAACCACGTGCCGAACGTACTATTTTAGTGGGCGACGTACCGTCTCCTATTAATCCACCGTCGGGTTGTCACTTTCACCCCCGATGCCCTATCGCTAGCGAAGAGTGCAAGTCAGTGGCTCCCCAACTAAAAGATATTGGAACGAAGCACTTCGTCAGTTGTCTAAAGGTCTAGTTTTTTGTTCACATTTTGTTGATCAGTTTATTTTTGCGGTCAGGCTCCGATAAGAAAGCATGGCCAAGCCGCAAAAATGGATCTTCTATGATTCCATGTCAAAAACCCAATCAAATCCGATCTCGCTCGACGAAGCCCAAATGGCTTTGTTTAAAATGCGTCCTCGAGATTGGGCGCGGTTCTATATTTGGACCCAAAGTTGGGACACGTGGCAACCGCTCGAGCTATTTTTAAAAAGTGATCAACGATTTTTCGTCACGCAATTTAAATCTCATCCTCTTGATGACACAATTAAATATCAAACTGTACGCGATGTTTTAGAATTAAATAATCCCGTCAATGAAGAGACCCATCGTGAAATCACGATGCGTTCATATTCGGGCGTTGTTGTTGCGGATGAAGCGATGCCTGGGCAAGAGCCATCCTTCGGCAAACAAGCTTTCGATGGCGATGATTTAAGTTGGGAAAACGCTAAAAAATCAGATCTGAATTTTAAAAAATTAACGGAAAAATTAAAGTACGATAAACGTTCGGCACGCCTGAATTTGAAAATCGAAATTCTGTTGGTTTCTTCGAAAGGAACTATTTTTAAAAGTGCCTCGAAGAATATTTCTTTAACCGGATCATTACTTGAAGATAACATTCCGTTTGATTATTACGGGCGTGTTTTTGATATTGTCATCGTAAACCGTTTAGCTACCGGCGAAGTGAACGCTCGTGTAAAACTAAAGGCCGCAACTGTTGGTGATGGCTTAACTCAACGTCTAACATTTCACGAGGTTAGTCCTGAACAAAAAAGAGCTCTACAAGGACTGCTGCAAAGCTACCTAGACAACCAGACCAAAGGCACTCGCAAATCTTCGTAAATTCTTTAGTAAAACGACCAGATTTAATATACGTCCCGTAGATGGGTCATTTCATTTCCAGCATACTTATCAGAGTAGCGCATTGATTACTTATCAGAGAATTAAACTTTGATTTCTATTAACGTCTACAGGGGGAAACATGGATCGTTTTTTATTAAATGTCGTCGTGACGATTTCGATATTAATCTTGGTTGTTAGTTGTTCTAAAAAAGAAGACGTTCCCCAACAATCAGCCGTGGTCGTTAATCCAAAAATTCTTTACTTTGCCACTGGCCAATGTAACTCGGGATCGGGCATCACGACTTTCACCAGTATGAGTTCTTCACGCATGGTTTCACGAGTTGATCTTTCGACTGTTCCGGCCGTTGCCACAACCGTTTTAGATTTAAGCTCAACTTATCAAGGTGGAGTTTTCGCACCGGAAACTGGGGTACAAAGTTTAGTGGATAACGACGCTAGCATCTTGATGTTAACTGAAAATGCCATCAATACCGGAGATCGCAAAGTCTACTCGATTCCAAAAGTAAGCCCTTATAATACCAGCGTTTACATTTCGGATGCTTTAGCCTTAACCGCAACGAATACAAATATTGAACGTAACTTAGTTAAAGATATCGACGGAACGCTTCTATTTTCTAAATCGGTAGCGATTGAAAAAATTGGAACGAATTCGTTACGCGTTCCAATGGGAGCTAATCCTTGGATCAATAGCCCTGCCGGCAACTGTGCGACTTCGAATACTTTTATTTCGGCTTTAGCATTAATGCCGCCGTATACAGGCACGACAACGGGTAAACTTATCTTTGCCCATCAAGGGATTACCGCCGCCGTCAATCGTTTAGGAATTATTTCGAACGACGGTTACGCCATCGCCGGAAACTGTATTAATGGTTACCAGATCTCGGCCGTAACCCACACGAATGCTCCGGGGTTAAGTGGTCCATTAACATTCTCTGCGACTGGAGTTAGCCCAACAGCGATGGTTTATATTCCAACGCCAACAGGCCCCACAACCGGAAAACTGATCGTGGCCTATTCGGCGGCGTCGAATGCAGCCGTCGATATGAATAATGTTACAACTTTAAATTATGCGATCGTAATGTGGAGTGTAAGTGAATCAAGTACGACCGTTGCGGCTCTTTCTTCACCCGTGGTTTTGTACCGTGACTTCACGGATATTTTCGGAATTTCAGCACTAGCCTATGACGCCGACACCACATCGCTGTACGTGGCAACGGCCAGTCAACCGGGCGTTACGAACCAAACGACTTCGGGGTACGGATATAAAATTGAAAAATTTATTTTAGATTTAGCCACACCGGCAGTTCGCTTAGTGCGACCGAATAATACGGCCTACGTCGTTCGTAGTTCTAGCACGAAATGTATATCAAGCATGGTGATTGGAAACAAGTAAGAATGCTGAGACTATTTATTCTCAGCTAACAATTCACTAATTCTAATTTTTAATTTTTCGATATCAAATGGTTTTTTGATGTAGTCACTGGCCCCAACTTCACGGGCCTTAGTAAAATCTTTTTCGTCTGCGTGCGCCGATAAAAACACCAGTGGGATTTTTTTCAAATCACGATGTTCTTTCATCATTTGCGCTAACTCAAAACCGTTAATCCAAGGAAGACCCACGTCCATTAAGATCAAATGGATATCGCTGTCTTCATCTAATATCTGTGTTAATTCGGCGGCATCCGCAGCTAACTTCACTTGATATCCACTGGATTCTAAAATTCTTTTTAACGAATGACGTTGGGTTTCATCATCTTCAATGACTAAAATAATTTCTGGATGAATTTTTTTCTGCGCATCACGAAACTCATCTAGGCTAACAATTGGTTGTTCAGCCATGCGCTGCTTTGTTAGCTTTTCGATTTTCTTAATCAGGTCCGAGGTGCTTACTTTTTTTGTCATAACCTATCTTTACGCAGAAGTTTTAGGGGTTCAACTGAAGACTCTATTCGCCCAGTGATTCTAGCCAACGTTCAGCATCAATCGCAGCCATACATCCAGTTCCCGCAGCCGAAATCGCTTGGCGGTAATGCGGATCTTGTACGTCACCAGCAGCGAACACGCCGTCCACATTAGTGTAAGTGGTGCCAGGCTTTGTCTTAATATAACCGGCTTCATCTGTCGTCAATTGACCGCCAAACATTTTGGTATTTGGCTGATGCCCGATCGCTACAAAGATACCTTGAACTTTCATCTCGCGAATTTCGTTATTACGCGTGTCTTTTAATTTAAGACCGATCACTGATTTGCCGTCGCCGATAATTTCTTCAACCGCCGTGTGCATCATAAATGAAATTTTCGGATTTTTTTGCGCGCGTTCTAGCATAATTTTAGAAGCTTTGAAATTTTCGCTTCGATGAATAACGTGAACCTTTGATGCAAAACGAGTTAAGAAATTAGCTTCTTCCATCGCCGTGTCACCACCGCCTACAACCACAACTTCGGCCTCTTTAAAAAACGCTCCATCACAGGTAGCGCATGCTGAAACGCCGCGATTATAATATTGTTTTTCTGATGGCAAACCTAACCATTTAGCACTAGCACCTGTTGATACAATAATTGTTTCAGCCAAAAATTCTTGATTACCAACGTTCACTTTAAAAGGACGCACTGACAAATCAACTTTTGTCACATTACGAGTTAAAAATCGCGTTCCAAAACGCTCAGCCTGTTTGCGCATTACTGCAATTAATTCAGGACCGGTCACCCCATGTTCAAAACCTGGGTAATTTTCAACATCAGTCGTAATCATTAATTGTCCGCCCGCTTCTTCACCTTCGATCATGAACGGATTTAAACGCGCGCGCGACGAATAAATGGCCGCCGTTAATCCCGCAGGACCTGATCCGATGATGATGACTTTTTCTAATTTAGGAGACGTTGCTGTTTCAGACATAATTACCTCGTGTGAATAGCTTTGGATTATAGTGTAACTTAGGTTCTATGTAACTATTAACGCTGATTGTTTTTTTCTATCGGCACAATCAGCATATCTGTTTGCATACATCCTGGGCTAATGCCTATAATCTTTTAGGAACTTTGCATGCCCAATATTCACATACCGCAAAAAAATAAAACTTTGACCGTCGCCCCTGCCGAAAATTTGATGCAAGCGCTTCAGACTGCCGGCATTCCAGTCGCCTCTTCTTGTTTAGGGGATGGCATTTGCAGCATGTGTAAAATGACGATTGAAGGCGTCGTACCGCTGCCCTCAGAACTTGAACTTCGAACGGCCGCCCGAAATAAGCTAAGTTCAGCCGAACGACTGTCTTGCCAGATAACGGTTACGGCCGACCTGACCGTGACCACGACCTACTGGTGAAATCGGCTATGACAAGGGCTATTTTTGGCCTTTGTGAATTTAGACTAATCTTTAATTAATCGAATATAATTAATTTCAATTTTTTGTCGTATAAAAATATTTTCAAACGTCGTTCTGAAATTATTATTTTGATAGATGCTGTTTGAATTGTGCAAATCTAAAGTTTGAAATTCAGTTCTATATTTCGTCTCTTTAATTTCATCTAAAGCCCATAAAAAATATTCGCGCGAGTCAGTTTTAAATTCGACAAAAGAACCTGGGCGCTGCATTTCGTATATCCAATTTAAAATATTTCTATTTACGACACGATTTTTAGGTTTTCTTGGTGTTGTCCATGGATCTGGAAAATGAATATACATATTATTAATTTCATTTTTTTCAAAAAGCAGATCCAAATTGAAGGCGTGATAACGACAAACAGCCGAGTTTCTTAACCCGCCTAAGTGGGCGCGACGAATTGTTTGAATTAAGGGTTTGTATTTTAATTCTAAGCCAACGATAAAACGCTTAAGATTTTTCATCGCATGATCAGCTAAATGCATGCCTGTTCCCGTGCCGATTTCAACATCCATAGGCGAATCTTCAGGTGTATGAAAAACTTCTGAACGCCATTTGCCTTTGTTTAAAGGTGCGCGCTCTTCGTTAAAAGCGAAATCGCGGAACTCAGTCTCTAGGGCGATCGTGTACGCATTCGGACGCGGTAACGTTCTCGTTAAATTAATTTTCGGACGACCGTCTTTGTAATCCATTTTTTTGCCTATTCTTGCTCTGAGTATCGTGGGCCCGCGACAATATGCTGAGTTGTCCAGGGTTTCAAGTTTTTAAAGGCTTGCTCCCTCACGGGACAAGCTTCTACTCTACAAACTGCGCAGTACAAGCGGTGACAAGGGTCTGTGTGAAAAGCAAATTCACCGTCAAATTCATATTGAGTAACGACAGCTTTTTCAAAGTCATTTGAAATATCATGGACGGTTTTAATATCGTAAAATTCGGGCACGACTAAATGAGCGTCGATATGATGAAAATTACCAGAACGAATCATTCTTAGATGATGGATATCAATAACTGGTGCCGTTCGATTTTGCTCAAGCGACAATGATAATTTTTCTAGTAGTTCTTCATCAGCTTCATCCAACAAGGCTCCGGAATTAACTCGAACAATTTTATAAGCTTCACGCGCTAATAATAAGCCCAAACACAAGCTGATCACTGCATCAATGCGCGGGTCTTTGAAAATGTAAACTAGCCCTAAGCTTAAAAAGACACCCAGCGTGGTTACGACATCTGAAAGCACGTGCTTTCCGCTGGCCATTAACGCTTCTGAATTACTTTTCCGTCCGACATTAAGTAAATACAAACCCGTTAACAAATTAATGATGGTTGCAGCTAACGAGTAATAAAAACCTTCGGCATAATTATGAACTTCAGTGTTTTGGAAAAATGCAACGGCACCACTATATAGAATCGCAAGGGCCGCGAAAAAAATTAAGCCGCCCTCAAAAGCCGCCGAAAAATATTCCATTTTACCGTGGCCGTAAGGATGATTCGAATCTGCGGGCTCTGCCGCTAGCTTAACAGCATAAAGTGCGATAAATGCCGTCACCACGTTTACAACGGTCTCTAAAGCATCTGACAACACGGCAGACGAATGAGTTACATAGTAGGCTTTTACTTTTAAGGTTAGAACAAGAATACTGACAAACAAAGAAACGTAGGCTGCAGTCTGAGCTGCGCTTATTTTTTTCATACTTTTTTATGGCATGAAAGTATTAGGCTGTCTTTCTTTTTCTATCGAAAATATCAATGACGGCTGAATGATCTAAGTCATAGCCTTCGACATATTGTGGCTCTTGCAGGCGATCAATATTTGGTTTGTACGAGAACACGCGATTACGTCCCAATTTTTTAGCTTGGTATAACGCCATATCGGCACGGCGAACTAATTCTTTGGCCGCCAACGACTCACCAACTTGCGACGTGCAGAAGCCCGTCGAAACCGTTAATTTAATCGAGTCTTTACCTTGCGAGAAAACTGCGTTTTCAATGCGTGAACGCAATCTTTCGCAGAACTGCTCGACACCAGCTAAAGGAATTTCTGAAAGAACAATTAAAAATTCATCCCCACCATAACGAGCGGGAATATCTACCGTTCGGGTCGAGCCTTTAATAATTTTTCCAACTTCAGATAAAACATAACTTCCGAACAAATGATCATGACCATCATTCACACCTTTGAAATGATCCATATCGATCATCACCACGGTGACGGGACGGTTAAATCTTTTTCCACGCTCCATCTCGAATTCTAATTTTTCGAAAATTGAACGCATGTTAAATAAACCAGTTAAATCGTCGATCTCAATCAAACCTTGTAGACGTTGATTCGACTCGATCAGCTCTTCTTTCGCATCACGAAATCGAAGTTGTGCTCGAACGCGCGCTAAAAATTCTTCTGATTTAAACGGAGCGCAAATATAATCACTAGCGCCGCCATCCAAACATTGCGAAATGCGCTCGGGCGAATGATTTGATGATGTGACCAATAAAGCCGTTGTTTCTAAAAATGGAGTTAACGAATTTAAATAGTGGAGTCCATCCATACTTGCAAAGTCTGGATCAACGATGATCATCTGTGGTTTCCAATAATTTAGAAACTCGTTCGCTTCCTTCGGACAAGTTAAGCTACGTACGTCGTAACCTTCCCAACGTAACGGCTCAGCAATCAGCTCAAGCGTTTCAGGATCTTCATCAAGCACTAAAATGGGTCTGTTTCTAGGATCTTTCTTCACTAGGTAACCTATCGGCAAAATTGACTGATTTTTGAAGGTCCAGATCTAAAGTTTTTTACATCAGCTTGAACCTAGACCTTTATACAGGTCTTTAATGAGACGTTTCAAGACAAGATATGTTAATCACTTTCTTAAAATAAAAAAGGCGCCTTTTAGATCAGTCACTATTTTAATATCCAGTGGTTTTAATAACGTGAAGTTAAATCTTTAGAGCTGCTAACTCTTCAAAATTCGCTTTTTTGATACTTTTAAAATCTTTGTATTCGCTGGTGTAGGTTTTTACCTTATCGATCAATTTAACGAATCTGAAAAATTTTGAGAGATCGTCGGGTTTCTGTTATTACCAAGCGACTATGGCACTTTTCTAGATCATAGACCTGCCAAGCTACCCCTTAAATTACTACTAAGGGGTTAGCAGCATGGGTCAATTCAGAGGGGTGAAAATGAGTTTTTATGAAAGTTTTCAGGTTGATGTTTGTTATCAAGTTTTGCGCGGAGATATACCTGCCAAATTAGCTGCCATGAGGCTGAATAAAAGTTACCGACAAACACTTCGCATTATTGAAAAAGTTCGAGCGAAAGGCATTGTCGGGATTAAGCACGGTAATTTTGGAAAAGTTCCCGCTAATATATCTAAACTAGAATTAAAACAGATCATTTTAAATCTTTATAAGACTGAGTATTTTGATTTTAATATGACTCATTTTTTAGAGCAAATTAAAATTGATCATGGGCAGACTGTTCCGAGTGAGACCTTTAGACTGTGGGCACATGAAGTAGATCACGTTAAAAGAAAACATCGTAAACGCAAAAAATCCCATCCACTTCAAAACAGAATGTTACGAGTTGGCATGATGATACAAATGGATGGTTCAGATCATGATTGGTTTGGGATTGGTTTAAAACCTGTCTTAATTGGTTGTATTGATGATGCAACTTCAGAGTGTATTTATGCCGAATTTTTTCCAGCTGAAGATCGAATATCCGTGATGACTGTGATGTTGCGAATATTTGAAAAATTTGGGGTTCCCGAGTTGGTTTACGTTGATCAAGCGGCAGCGCATGGAAAGACTGGAATTTTACGAAAGTTTAGTGGTTGGAAAGATCATATTACTGATTTAGAAAGAACGCTTTATAGTTTTGGTTGCCGAATGATATTTGCAACATCACCGCAAGGCAAAGGGCGTGTTGAAAGAATGTGGAATACTTTTCAAGATCGCCTTATCCCTGAAATCAGACGACAAGGTATCAAGCGGATACCCCGTGCTAATGAGTATCTTTGGAATCATTTTATTCCCAATCATAATAAAAGATTTGGCATTATCGCAGCGAACCAAACCCCAGCTTGGAAAGTTTTAAGTTTTCAAAAAATACAACAACTTCATAGTTTATTTTATTTACAAGAATTTAGAAAAATACTTTCTGGCAAGATGATTAGCCTGGGTGGCGTAAAATATATAATTGAACATAAATTTGAACTTAGTCTTGAGGGCATGCAAATAGAAATCCGAACATATCTTGATGGGCAACAGAAATTATTTTACGCAGATAAAGAAGTCTTTATTGTAAGTGAAAAAATTGTTTTTAGGCGGGAACGATTCGGTCTTTATACGCCTAGACGTAATTAAACTAAATCTTGTCCTACGGTTTTTTACAGATGTATACTTTGACTATGACCGCTGACGAAAATCTGATTTCCAATTCTAACCGCAGAAATTTTTTAGTTAACATGTTAAAAGCATCGGGCCAAATTGCATTAGCATCGACGGCTATTTATTCAGTTAGTTTATTTAGTTCCGGTGGAAAATTTGGTGGTCTTACGGCCGGAGCAAAATGTCCTCCCGATACTAACTATTGTAATTCTATTCCTGCCGCGGGGGGATCTGCCTTTTATAGCTGGGGCTACTACACATACCCAGAGCCTACTTGTACAAAAACAAAAGTTCCAGTTGGATCCAAGCGAATACCCGATATCGGCCCCGGCAAGTGTCCGGCACCGTACGGTTTTTAGAATTGGCCAAAGAAAAACAATGGCCGATATTTTACTACTGATTAAATATTAATGGCGGGCAGCGAAAAACTGTTCCCAAGAAAACTGTGTGCGCAGGCTTTGCTAATTCTAAAGCTGACTTTTGCGGCTCTGGCACAACGTCTGATTTAGGATCAGCTTTTCCATCTGAAGATTTATCTTTCTTTTCTGCAGTAGCGGGCATCGCCTTAGCTAAATTGGCCGTACTTCTAGGAGTAAAAACTAAAACATTTGCGTTATGCTTAAATGCTTTATTACGTAATTCGATGCCCGTTTTTAAACTCATGTCGATGTCGGCCCCAGTATAAAAGACATCATCGTTATCTTGAGTTTCAGAAACTTCGCCCATGAACAAACAGCCCTTAGGTTCAGCTTCAAAAATTCGAACTTTTTCTGCACCCGGGGTAATCGTGTACGGCTGACATGACAGTAGTGTTCCTACTTTCATGGATAAAAATAATCCTTTCACTAAATATGAAAAGCTTTTTTATTCTTCATCCGGTTCGTCTTCCTTCATTGGCTCAAGCACTTCATCTTTTTTCGTTGGGTGAATCTTGATGTACTCTTTCACCTTAGCTGGATCTGGTGCTAAAAGTGTGAATAAGTTTTTACCTTCCGTTTTCAGCGGAGATTCAACTAATGCTAAATCTTTGACGAAGTCGATGGCTTTTTTAATAACCGCAACACCCGCTTCTTGGTGGGCCATTTCGCGTCCCATGAAACGTAAGTTGATTTTCACTTTATCTCCAGGAGCAGTCACCCTTATCCAGCGCTTCGGCGGAAGCCTGAATGAGAATCAAGTGTGGTGACGCTATGGAAAATGGGAAAAATTAAGTTTTCAGGTGTAAACAACCAAATAGAAACTAAAATTTTAGAAAAAAGATTCGACAAGGTCGCAGCCATATTGAAGGCCAAGCCTTGGTTTTCAAAAGAGGAATGGATTGTATCACATCATTCTTTTCCAAAGACAAAACCTGACGGCGTTACTTTACATGTTTATAAGTGCAACTGGTATAACGAAGACCGGCTAGGAATTCATTTCGAATCCTTCTTAGATTTAAATCCTAAAAAGCAGAAGAAGGCGTATCTTACTCTTCATACGTTTCACTACGATCAAATTCCCGGAAAATTAATTGAACGTAAAAAATTCGCAAAGCCTTTGGTGGATTCAATTTATAAACAAGTTTCTGCCTGGGATGGGGATAGTTTTCGAGCAGGAAAGTATGGTACTCAGTCATTTACCACAATTCTAGATGCCTGTTCCAGTCAGTTTGAAAACCAGCTTGTTAAGCAGCTAGAGCGGCTATGCAAACGTGTTGGACCTGAAATCGAAAAGACACTAAACTCTTTGATGGATTGATTTCAAAATTTGAAACACTTGTTTCAAATTTTCCTTGCGTTAATCTTTTTCATTTTGCATAACCTCAGTATGCAAACCGAAGAATTCGTACGCCAGCAATTAAATGATTTTTTTAAAATCAAACGCGCCAAAAACGGAGCGTTTTCAGTGCGCGCGATGGCTCAATTATTTAAAACAAGTCCGGGCCAAATGTCGCAGATCTTGTCGGGAAAAAGACCGCTTAGTCGAAAATTTATTAATTCAGTTTCTGACAGACTTGATCTACCGAAAGTGGATTCAAAAATTGAATTCAGCACTTTACCGGATGACGAATTTAAAGTTATTAGCGACTGGCACCACTTCGCAATACTTAGCATGAGTAAAACTTCAAAAAATAAAGCCGATCCAAAATTTATCGCGCAGATGCTTGGAATCGATTATTACGTCGCGAAAGAAGCATTTGAAAGATTATCCAAGCTTGGCCTGATCGGAATTAAGGATGGATTCTATACTCAGACCACAAAGCCCTTGCACACGACAAACGATATACCAAGTGCGGCCATTCGTAGTCACCACAAACAAAATCTAACTTTAGCCTCGGAAAAATTAGATGAGGTTGACGTAGAGCTTCGAGAATTCACTTCGATGACGATGGCGTTAAATAGTAAGAAGCTTCCATCAGCAAAAAAATTAATACGAAAATTTAAAGCAGATCTTTATGAATTGGTTGGACAAGGAAAATGTGAAGACGTTTACACTTTTTCGGTGCAGCTATTTCCAGTTACAAAAATAAATATAAAAAATAAAAGGGAGACTTAAATGTTTACAAGAATTTTAACGGTGGTGGCGTTTTTTCCGCTGTTTGCAATTGCAAATGGGGTGGGTAATGGCGGAGATATTTGTGAAAACCGAATTACTTCTATTAGAAATGATATCCAGTCATGGATTTTAAAAGGTGGGGCTACAAGTTTGAATCTTCCACCCGGAGTGGATTTTGGAACTTACAATCGTTCCATGCTTTCAAGAATGGAAACGGCCGTTATAAGTTGTACGGATGAAAAACTATTTGTAGGCGTGGCTGAAAAAACGTGTACGAATTTTTGGGGTGCGAATGGATCCGTGCTGATCAATTGCAATATCAATCGATTTATGAATACGTCTGAATCTGACCAGTATGTTTTGGTTCATCATGAATATGCAGGGCTTTCGGGATTGGAAGTTAATACGGCCGAAGCATCTGACTATCGAGTTTCAAATCAAATTTCATATTTCCTAGAAGATCAAATCATAAAAAAATTGGCTATTAAACCGATTGTGACAACTCCGACAGATGATCCATTCAGTCCTTTAAGTTGTCAGGGGCCGCGCATTACGCAAAATGAAGTGCTAAAACATTTCAGCCCTGGAACATCGGAATCTGTAAAAATCGGCGGTTCTAATTTTTTTCAAAGAACTAGGTCTTGTAATAAATTAACCGGTTGTGGTGGATGGGCCGCCCGCGAAAAAGCAAGCATGGTTGTTTATCACAACGATAACTATAACCACCCAGATTACGTCAAAATTGACATTCTACCATTGGATAATGGCGCCGTTAATTTCTATTTCGAAGGAAGCGAAGTAAAGATTAAATTGCCAATCGAAAATGGAAATGCAAAATGCAACAACTTGATTAGTTCAGACAATGTAAAATGTAGTGCCATCAGAGACAATCGCTTAGGAGCATTATATTTCCAAGGAAACGATCATTATGGGGAAAATGGTGAGTTTACTTTATCCGGAATCGTAACAAATAACTGTGTGAGACTTGCAGTTGCCGCAATAGCAAATGCAGATTCAAATGGGAACTACTGGGATATTGAAACTGTATGGTTTGGAAGATTCTGATAGTATTAAATTAATTAAATTTAAAGATACGCATTGATGAATCAATGCGTATCTTTTAACTTAACAAAGTAAGTTAAAAGTTACCTTAAGATATTTTCGAATGACGTTTTTAAAACCTCGACAACTTTCAAATACAGCTGTGAATAATAGGGCTGTGAATAATAATAAAGATAAATTGGAATTCTAGAACCTGATTTTTATTTACTATCTCAAAATCTTTTCGGTCCTCAATCAAGTGGGTGGGTAAAACCGCTTGCCCCAATTTGTTTTGAACTCCTGAAATTAAGCCATGAACATCATCAAGGTATTGTCTTTTAATTTCCTTGGATTTCATTTTGGCGTGCTTCGATCAATTTAACGAATCTCACTAATCTCAACGCAATCCGGGTGGTGATTAGTAACAGAATTTTGGCTCGTGTCATGCAAAACGCCCGGTAGAATCGAAGGGATGATCTTTATGACCATCACCCGGCAGACTATTTCGACCAGGTCTTTTCTTTTTCTGACTTTCAGCACATGATGAAAAAAACCCACTTTGTCGAAAATAATATTTGGCTGTATAAAAATGGAAGCAAGGTTAACGAGTCCGAACTTTTTGTGCCCAAAGTCAGTCGCGGAAATCCTTTCTTGAACTCGAAACGTTTTTCTAATAAAAAATTGAACGATTATTTTTTAACCAATAAAATCGGTATAAAAATAAACGCCGTTTATTATTTTTCAGAGAAGCTAAATTAATTTCGAAAAGAAATGGCGATAATTTTAGGATGCGAAGTAAGTATTAACTCTTACTACTCGCCGTCTTTTTCTGAGAAAATGCTGGCGGCTCATCGGGATGGCTACAATATTTTAATCTTACAAATTCAGGGACAAAAAAATTCTTTTTTGGCGAAATGACTGACGAAAAGATTCAGGCTG
>JACMQO010000181.1 GCA_014376935.1 Bdellovibrio sp. | reverse complement strand
TAAAAACTGAAAAAACAAAAGCCTATTTAGATAAGTAGGCTTTTTAAAACACCTGTCCTTTAGCTAAAATCCATGAGTAAAAAATAACTGCGTCTTCAGTTTTTTTCAGCGCGTTTAGTTCTTTTTTCATCTCTTCAACTAATTCTTCAGTTACGCGGCCGGTTTCGATTAAACTTGGTGCTCCGCTTAATAAAAGTCCCGCCCAGTAGTCGATAAACTGCGCACGTTTTTTTGGTGTGCGGTTGTCGTATTGATGAGTAAGCACTTTCGTTGTTACTTTTTGATAACCAGCTGCAAGTAAGTAATTCGCTAACTTTCCGCCGACGAATGGGTCGCCTTTTAGCGAGTATTGATAGTCATTAAATTCAAACCAGTATTTTAAAGTCGATGGAGAATAAGGGTGGCAGTAGAAAGTGGAATTGAAAACTTCATTACAATATATAGTTCCGTTGGCTTTCAATACGCGTTTTATTTCTTTCAAAACATCAACCGGGTTTTGCAAATGCTCTAGTAACCAACAGACGAAGGCGCCGTCGAACTGATCGTCGTCAAAAGGTAGGTCTGCGGCGTCTCCAACTTGAATGTCGACTTTGCCGTGGGCGATTTTATCTTTTAAAGTCTTTTTGGCGCGCTCGACCTGTTCGACAGAGGCGTCGACGCACGAAATTTTCAATTGAGGAAAGCGTTCAAGTAAAATCTGTGTTTGGGCTCCGACTCCGCTGCCGACTTCTAAGATATTTTCTTGGGTCGAAAAATCGATTTGCGAAAAGATGATTTCTTCGTGTACGCGGGATTGTAAATAAAGACGATCTTGTTCGTGAGCGGTGAATCCGTGAATGTATCCGTCAGCTAGGCTTGTTTTCTTTGACATGTTGTCTCCGATTAAAAAATGGTCCCGTAAAGAATAGCAAAATTTTTCTTGTGTGCGAAATCAATCTAATCCTAGACTGGGCCTCGTTATGAAGAACACTCTATTACTGATTGCGACTTATTTTAATATTGGCAAAGTTTCGAAAGCTCCGGGGACGGTGGCGACCTTTGCGACGATTCCATTGTGGTGGGCGTTATCGCAGGCCGGACCGATCATTTATATGATCGTGACCATTTTACTGGTTCCGCTGGGAATCGCGGCGGCGCAGGCTTACGAGGCGCAATCGGATGTTCATGATTCGAAAGAAATTGTGATTGATGAAGTCGTTGGGTTTTTAATTACGATGGTCTGGCTTCCATTGACGTGGCAGTCATTAGTGCTGGGTTTAATTATTTTTCGTTTCTTAGATATTGTTAAGCCTCCGCCGATTCGCCAATTAGATAAGCATGTTAAAGGTGGGGTCGGAGTCATGATCGATGACATCGCTGCCGGCTTAATTGGCAGTTTGATTCTACAACTGATCTACACCCAGACTTCTTGGCTAGGTGTGCAAATTTCAAATTTGACAACCAGTTAATTTACGTCCAATCTGGATATGTAAATTATATGAAAGTTACTGAAGAAAAAACAGAAATTCAGCAGATCGAAAACGTCACGAAAGCCATACAGGATCTTCGTGACAAGGGTTTGACTGTAGGGTTTTCTGAAAGCTGCACCGGTGGACTTTTATCTAGTTATTTTACCAAACATTCAGGCGTATCAGATGTCTATATGGGCTCTGTAATTAGTTACGCAAATGCGGTGAAAGAAAAGATTCTGGGTGTGAATCACCAGACCTTGGTCGCGCACGGGGCGGTCAGTTTTGAAACGGCCAAAGAAATGGCTGAAGGAGCTTTGAAAGCTTTGGATGTCAAAGTGGCGGTTTCAATCACGGGGATTGCTGGTCCGAATGGTGGATCAGCGGCAAAGCCGGTGGGCACTGTATTCATCGCCGTGGGTGGGATGAAAAGTGAAGTAGGTGTTCCTACGATGTTAGGAACTGAGACTTTTGAATATCACTTTCAAGGTGATCGTCAGCAGATTCAGTTTTTGGCGTGTGTAGAGGCAACGAACAATTTAACAAAGTTTATTAAGAAGAATTACTAATAATAATAAACGTAGAAAAAGGGAGAATTAGACAATGGCAATTCCAACAACAAACGCAGCGGACGCAAAAGCTCAAGCAGAGAAAATCAAAGCTTTAGAGTTAGCAGTTAGCACGATCGAAAAACAATTCGGTAAAGGTTCGATCATGAGATTGAACGCTGGCGATTCTTTAATTAAAGACATCGAAGTTATTTCGACTGGCGCTTTATCATTAGATATCGCACTAGGTATCGGCGGATTACCTAAAGGTCGTATCATCGAAATCTTTGGCCCGGAATCTTCGGGTAAAACAACTTTAGCCTTATCGGTTATCGCACAAGCTCAGAAAAAAGGTGGCGTTGTCGCTTTCGTAGATGCTGAGCATGCATTAGACATCAATTACGCAAAAAAATTAGGTGTGAACATTGGTGATTTAATGATTTCTCAACCGGATAATGGTGAGCAAGCTTTAGAAATCACGGAAACGCTTGTTCGTTCGGGCGCGATCGACGTACTAGTTATCGATTCTGTAGCGGCTTTAACTCCGCGGGCAGAGATCGAAGGCGACATGGGTGATTCTCATATGGGTTTACAAGCTCGTTTGATGTCACAAGCTTTGCGTAAATTGACGGGTGCGATCAGTCGTTCGAACACGTTAGTTATCTTTATCAATCAGATCCGTATGAAAATCGGCGTTATGTTTGGTAACCCTGAAACAACGACGGGCGGTAACGCTTTAAAATTCTACGCGTCGGTACGTTTAGATGTACGCCGTGTTGGAGCTTTAAAAAACGGTGAAGAAGTTGTTGGTAACAGAACAGCGGTTAAAGTTGTTAAGAATAAAATGGCTCCGCCATTCACAAAAGTAGAATTCGATCTAATGTACGGTGAAGGTATTTCTGCAGAAGGCGATATCTTAGATTTAGCGACAACAGCTAACATCGTTGAAAAATCGGGTTCTTGGTATTCTTATAAAGGCGAGCGTTTAGGACAAGGTCGCGATCAAGCGAAAGAGTACTTAAAAGCGAACTTAAATGTACGTGATGAATTACGTGCGTCTGTTTTATCTAAAAACGGAATCGGCGAATTGTTAATGACGAACGATATGTCAGATAACGTTGCTGACGACGCTTCAGTTGAAATGGATGTTCCTAAGAAATCTAAGAAAACGGCTCCTGCTAAAGAAGCTAAGGTTCCTTTGAATTAGTTTTGGCGAAAGCTGGATTCGATTGAGTTAGTTAAATTAGAATTGGAAAAGCCAGAATGAAAATTCTGGCTTTTTTTTGTTCTG
>JACMQO010000180.1 GCA_014376935.1 Bdellovibrio sp. | reverse complement strand
TGGAAGTGGATCAACAGGGTGTACTTCGAACCAAACGTTAACTTGGACGGCCGCGGCCGGCGGCAGTTCGCAGTGGACGACCACTGGTAGCGATATTTACTACACGACGGGCAAGGTTGGTATTGGAGGACTGATGCTTTGATCGCAGTGGGTCTTCAGCCTCCCGGATCTGGTGCAACTCAGAACAATTCATATGTTGAAAACTTAACTATCGACCAATATGGAAAGGTTGGAATCAACAATATTTTGCCAACTTCATTGCTGCATGTTGGAAGTGCCTCCGTGGGAACGGGTCTTGCGGTTGCAAAATTTCAGAACGCTGACGGAACTTGTACTATGACTCCGGCTTCAAGCGGCTCTGGTATCGCTTGTTCTTCCGATGAAAGACTGAAAGAAAATTTCCAAGATGTGACAGGCACTTTCGCGCTTAATCACATCTTGCAACTTCAGGCTGTGACATATAATTTCAAAACATCTTCAACGCATAACCGTAGAACTGGTTACAAGGCTCAAGATGTTCAAAAGGTGGCTCCAGAGTTTGTCCGTCAAAACGAAGACGGTCTGTTGCAAGTTTATTACGATGCATTCATTCCTTGGATTACTGAGGCTATTAAAACGCTCCATAGTCGTGTTGCAGGGATCGAGAACCATCAAGTTAGTCAAGACCGTCAGATTGCATCCGTAAAGGCTGAAGCCAATGCGAAGGCTGCTAAACTTGAAGCGGAAAACGAAAAACTGAAACTAGAAAATGCGGCCATCAAATCTTACCTTTGCAGCAAGGATAAAAAAGCTTCAATCTGTAAGCAGTAGCACTTTTTTTCGTTATTTTTTAGTTCATCGGATTTGAAAATAGTGATTCACCCGATGATTTGTTTTTGGTTTTCTTTTTTAAGAATTAAAACAAATTTTTTGAGAATATAAATTCCGACGACAAAAAGTGAGAATGTAGAACTTAAAGACCGCGGCGACCAATAAGAAAAGAAATTGGCAGCTCAGAAAAAATTTTAAAAGAACCTGATTCCTTTTATTTATTTAGGTCGCAGGGGCCTGATTTGAAATCCCTTATTTGTTTTAAAGCGCATCAGATTTGATTTTTCTTGTAAAGAGTCTGACGTATTTGTAAGGTCGTACCCGAATAAGAATAGCGGCCAAATTAATATTAAAATGAACTTCATTATCTTTGGCATATGTATATCGCCAAACTAAAGCGTGATTAGAGCAATTGATTTTGTCAAATAATATTACCCGGGTATTATTGACTTTATTTTACCCGGCTGTTATTATCTTAAACATGAAAACAGAAAATTCACATACTTATTCGGCATTCCAAGGTTCGGCCCTGCTTTTTCGAGGAGAGCTACAAGACGTCGTTCTAAATATTAAAAAGCACCTGGGCCGATCTGAAAATAGCTCGGTGTTAATCTTAAGTGATGCGACCGGAAAAACGTTAGACTTCAGTTTTCAAGGCAGCCAGCAAGACGTCTTAAAGCGTCTTGAGATGTACAAACACACTGATGATCCCGTTGAACCAAGCGGTCCCGGGCGGCCTAAGTTAGGTGTCATATCACGAGAAATTTCATTGTTACCCAGGCACTGGGAATGGCTTGCGACTCAGTCGGGTGGGGCTTCGGCAACGCTACGGCTTCTGGTTGAAGAAGCGCGTAAAAAGTCTTCGAACATCAATACGACAAAACAACTACAAGAGCGTGCCTATCAAGTCATGTCGGTGCTTGCCGGCGACTTACAGGGTTACGAAGAAGCTTTACGCGCTTTGTATAAAAAAGATGGCAAAGCTTTTGTGACGCAAGTTAAGGGTTGGCCCAAAGATATTCAGAAATATTTAAGTGAATTAACCAAGCCCGTTTTCAAGGAGAAATAAATATGAATCAGGAAAAGACCACATTCATTCAACACGTTTCAGATACCTCGGCGTGGGTTGCGCACTACCGCGCGATTGAAACGGATCGTCCCGATGCTTTGTTTCAAGATCCATTTGCAAAAGTGCTTGTGGGCGATCAGGCACTCAGTATTGAAAAACTAAAGTCCGAAGCGACAAAATGGACGCAGTGGACGGTCGTGATGCGCACTTACATCATCGATCAAATGATCCGGGATTTAATTTCTAGCGGTGTCACTACATTTGTAAATCTAGGGGCCGGGTTAGATAGCCGACCGTATCGGTTAAAACTTGGCGCTGACATTCGTTGGATCGAAGTGGATTTTTCTAACGTTATTGAACACAAGCAAAAGCATCTGCAGAAATTGAGCCCAAGTTGCCAACTGGAAAGCATCGGCCTTGATTTATCGAACCGGGCCGCAAGGCAAACTTTGTTTGCAGAGCTTTCACAAAAATATTCGAAGATGGTCGTTCTGACCGAAGGCGTTTTACCTTATCTAACAGAGGCGCAAGTGTCAGAGCTTTCAGATGATTTAATGCAGCACCCAAGTTTTAAGTACTGGATCTGTGAATATATGTCGAAAAAAACTTATCGCTATTTAAAAGATCCGAAGCGAATGAAAGCGTTAAGAAATTCTCCATTTCAATTTTATCCCGAAGATTGGATGGGTTTTTTTCGACAGCGCGGTTGGCATTTAAGACAATCGCAGTACTACACTGAAATTTCTGAAAAATTAGGGCGCGCGACCCCGCTACCGAAAGTTTTTAAACTTCTTGAAATGCTATTTGGTAAAAAATGGGCCGCGCCGTTTAAGCAAATGTCTGGTTTTTTAATTTGGGAGAGGTGATTTTAGATTTCAAGGCCTTGCGCACGTCTTCGTTTCACTTTAAGACGATGCGATTTCAAGATCTACTCTATTTAGTATAAACTTTAGTCCGTGGTGGATCGTCCTACAATGCGGTAAGCTAGTTAAGTTCAACTCCGTGGGGGAATAATGAATCAGCGCAGTCATAAACTGTATTTTAAAATGACGGCGACGGTGCTTTTATTTATTACCGCAATTCCTTTTTTTCAAAACTGCCAAGGCAGCCATATCACGACGGGCGCAATTCTAAATTCAACGGAAGGTTCTTCAAGATCTCCCGCTGGACCATCGCCCGCGCTACCACTTCCGATGCCTGATCCTACAGCCAATCTAAAACTTTTTAATCTAGTGCCGAATACGGCTTTTGATTTAGGATCATTTAGTTGTAACCAACCCAGCGACGGCGGCGTTTGTAATGCCGGAACCGACTACAGTCGTTTAACTTACGATTCGCAGACGCATCAAGTTTTAAGTTGGGGTGGCGGTCACGGAACGACGGTGCACACGGATGTTCAGTCTTTTAATTTTTCGAGTTTAAAATGGTCGGCTCATACGCCTTCAACGTTATGCGCCGATATGACCACTGCGAACATTGTTCCCGAAACAGCTTCGTGGCGTACAACGGGTCAGCCTTTCGCGCGGCACACGTGGGATATGGGTGTGATGGCCGACATAAACGGCGCGCGTAAATATATTATTTTGACCAGCGGCGGAATTGGGAACAGCGCGGCCGAAGGCTGTAACGTTGCGGGAAATGCCGCCTTTCCCTTAGGAACGATTTCGGCGAAAATTATGCTTTACGATGTCGCGACCGGAAAGTGGAGTTATTCAAAACAAGACCCCGGAAATTTGTGGTACTATGCAAGTGCTGCCGAATATGATCCTATTTCAAAAATGATTATTGTTGTGAACGGCGAAGGCGGTAGCGTTTACGATCCGGTGACCGATGAAGTGGTCGCGCGCTTTGGAAACGGAGGCGCGTTACCGGGTTATTCGAATAACTTAGTTTATTATCCGCCCAATCAAAAAATGTATTATATCCAACGGGGTGCACAGACATTTGTTAGTGAAATTGAATTGAACCGTACGAACTGGGCGGCCACCACGCCCAAAATGATCAGCACGAACGGACCCCCATCAGAAGAATCAGGCTGGGCTTACGATAATCGAAGTCAGGTGATCGGCGGTGGAGTGTTAGACGGAAAGATCAGTGTCTATAACCCACCCACCAACACGTGGAGCGTCGAAGCGATGAAAATTCAAACCGATTACGGCACGACCGCGATCGGCAGTATGCCGAGCTCTTCGCATGCTTTGGATTTTGATACCAACGAAGGCGTGTTCATATTTTTTGCCGGCGGTCGTACATGGGCTTACCGTTACAAATAAAAAAACGTCTGACAGTCTTAATGGTTTTTAATCGAATCCGCTGACGTTTTGTCTTTTTATTCTGAAGAATGACTTCGATCGAAATAAATAATTGAGCAATTTATTTAATTCCAAAAGCAACATGCCAATACACGATTAATCTTGTTACGATATGGGTAAATCATCAATGCACGGCTCGGACCAGGTTAGCTACGAAGTCGTTTCTATGCGATGATCTCAAATTGCAATAACTAAATTTAATAGGAGTAGATCGTAGAAAATTCGAACTAAGAGTGAACCCGAAAGTATATAAATAAACTCTTCTTGTTTTGAATGGCGATGTAAAATGGTCGATTCGGCTCCAGGCGGTAGTTCAGTTAGATTGACTCCAAATTTTGTAATCCCAAAGTAATCCCCAAGCTGTCTTTTTATTTTGCCGCTTACTCTTTTTGCAAAAAGCTCGGGGTAATTTGATTTCTGAGCCCGAGGCTCGATGTTCGAAGCTTGAACAGCCGTTAATTTTGTTTCATGGCCCTGCATTTAATTTTCTCCTTCCATTTACTAACAACAATAAATTCTAATCGGCATGACCGCAATTCATTTTGATCAAATCTCTGACGATCCCTTCAACGACTGCGGGTTTTCTAGTTCGGGGAAATTTTCCGAATTAGGTAGAAAAAAGACACGGCGTTTTTTAATAACGGAGCTTAAATGTAATGTAACAGTTTAGAATTTTCTCAAAGATTGGCTTTTGGTTTGCGGTGAAAAAAATCAAAGTAACAGCTATTTCAGCTCATCAACAATTAAAGGGAACACAAATGCTTAACGACGAACTTCATTTAAGTACAACACGAAAACACAAACATCTTGTCTGCTGGAAATCCACTTTAGCGGGACTTGCTATTGCGATTGTCGTCTTTTTAGGCGTGACCGCACTTTCTTTAGCCTTCGGTGGAATGGGTTTGTCTGACGGATCAACTGCAAAAGCAGCGGGTACTTTCGCAGCTGGGTCTATGATTGTCGCAACTATCTTATCTGCCTTAGCGGGCGGTTATGTAACAACCAGATTAGGTCGCACTGAAGTTGATATGTTGGGAACAGTCCAAGGTTTGGTCGTTGGCGCAGTGTTTTTGATTGTCGTTTTATTTCAGGTCACTTCTGTTGTCGGATCGATCGGTAAAATAGCCGGCCAAACGATTGGTATCGCTGCTGCGGCCGCTGGAACGGCGGCGGGTGCTGCCAGTGATAATTCGGTCGTCCAAGATGTCGTTCAAGATATGTTAGGCGATTTGAATTTGAAATCTGACCCAAGTGTTGTCGCCAAGGGCGTCGCTACTAGATTGCTTCGCGGTGATGAAGCCGGAGCGAAACAATACTTAGCGAATCAAGCAGGAATACCGGCATCTGAAGTCGACAAGCGTATCGCTAATGCGAAAGCAAAAATGGACGAAGCCGCGAAACAAATTCGCGAAACGGCCGCTAAAGTAATGAAAGATACCGGTTGGAGTTTATTTGTCGTGATCGTTTTAGGAATGATCGCCGCGGGTTTAGGTGGATTATTAGCAGCCAAACGCAACGAAAAATACACTTTAGATACGCATGATGAACTGAAAAAAGACTACAAAAGAACACGAACATAAATCATCAAAATAAAGGATTTTAAAATGAAAGCATTAAAAATTATCGAAAATAGAAAAGGCGCTGTTGGTTGGATTTTATTGTGGTTGGTGGGTTTACCTTTGCCACTTCTAATATTGTTATTTTTAATCCGCGGTGGAACTTAAATAACGGGCGTCTTTGTGACGCCTTTGATAACTAAATTCTAAGTTAGAGATATCATCGATTTAATCAAGCGTGATCATAAACCACTGAAAAAATTGATTAAAGTTATGAAAAGTGACGACGCCACAATCACCCAGAAAAAAGCCGCATTTAAACAGTTTGCGCCGGCCCTGATCGCCCATGCAAAGCCTGAAGAGCAAACGTGGTACATGAGTATGAAAAATGAAGATGACATGACGATAGAAGGGTTAGAAGGCGACATCGAACACGGGTTGGCTGATCAATTGTGTAGCGAACTTAGACGCACGAAAGAAAACGACATGTTTGAAGCGAAAGTAAAAGTTTTAGCCGAAATGGTCGAACACCATATCGAGGAAGAGGAAGAAGATATGCTTCCTTCGTTCAAAAGAAGAACGATCGGGTCTTGCTGAAAAGTATGAAAAGCTTCGCGAAGAATATCTATGAATATTCTTTACGAAATTTCGCGCAAATAGAAAACATTTTTTTTACTGTGATTGTCATGGATAGTTACACCGTTGAATTGTTCTTACTTGAATAAACCCGATTAACAAAGCACTGATATGGAATCAGTGCTTTGTTTTGTAGTAACGCAAT
This sequence comes from Bdellovibrio sp., assembly GCA_014376935.1. Taxonomy (GTDB): domain Bacteria; phylum Bdellovibrionota; class Bdellovibrionia; order Bdellovibrionales; family Bdellovibrionaceae; genus Pseudobdellovibrio. The sequence continues at coordinate 540 of JACMQO010000180.1, read as the reverse complement.
GAACGCCCTTTGCCATCGTAATTCTATAATCATAAGGTAGCGTGCCTATTTGGAAAATAAGGCCATTGACGGGTTGAACTGATTCTACTTTCGAATGAATGCCGATTATATTGTTTTTATTGAATGTCACCGTATATGCGTTGGCGCGAAGCCTTATCGTCTTTTTTAGCTTATTGAGAAAGTAAAGTTTGTTGAGACCGAAGCCGGTTTAGTTCGGCCAAAAAAAGATTTTGCATATTCTTATCATTAGACGCTGTTACAAGCGGTCGCACATTGACATCCAAAACTTGAAGTTGCCACTGAATCAAATTCAGTCGATCTTGGGTTTGCGTACGTAGGGTCGCAGGATCGTCGTAGTACGGCGCATACAGTTTTAGTATGTAAGCTTTAAGGCCATTGGCATCGCTCAGTTGTCCTGACGTTTTATCAAAGAAGCGATAGATATCACGTTGGACAGGGATGTTGTTTCGTTTCATAAATTTGATTTCGGCCGAAAACCCGGCCTTGTAAGCCTCAAATTCTCCGCCGACCTGAGAAACC
>JACMQO010000179.1 GCA_014376935.1 Bdellovibrio sp. | reverse complement strand
TTAACTTTTAACTTTTAACTTTTAACTTTTAACTTTTAACTTTTAACTTTTAACTTTTAACTTTTAACTTTTAACTTTTAACTTTTAACTTTTAACTTTTAACTTTTAACTTTTAAAAAAATTCATTTTTTTTTAATTTACGCGTCAATATCTTTTTTTCTTGACCTAGTTTGTATACTTCGAGAACCACCAATAAGGCTATTAAATAGCTGCGAACAATCCCCGACTCATAGGAATTAATCCGGCTTAATAAAACCCCTATAAAGCAGAATACGCTCTATTCTAAAATGCAAAAAGAATACTACTTGAATTAGCAAAATCATCAAAAATACATTTTCAAAAGGCGTGGTATGTTTTTCATAGAGGTAAATATGAACACAGATAAAGAACCTGCATTCACCAAAGAAAATAAGCAGACGACTACTCCATTTTCAATTCGAAAACTGACTAATAGCGACCTTGATCTAAATTTAAAAAAGCTTGTCGTCAATGAACGCGAACTTTTAGTAGAACTTTTAAAACACATTGCCGAAGTTGATCGTCGCAAACTACACCTGACTTTTGCTTACCCAAGTTTGTTTGAATACTTAACTAAACACATCGGCTATTCCAATGGCAGCGCCCAAAGACGAATCGATGCCGCCCGCCTTGCCAATGATGTCGTTCAACTTGGATCGAATTTAGAAACGGGGCAGATCAATTTATCTCAGGTTACGCTTTTGCAAAAAGCCATTCGCCAAGTTCAAATCGAGTCTGGCACAAAAATAAACGCGTCCACGAAAGTTGAACTTATTCACGAACTAAAAGGAAAAACATTTTCTGAATCGGAAATAATTGTCAGCAAAGCATTTGATTTACAAATCAAGACAGCGGCAAAAACTAGCCACCAACAGGATGAATCCGTTCGTTTCGAAGTCACGTTAACGAAAGAACAGTTTCAAAAAATTGAGCAAATGAGACAGCTGCTTTCAAATTCACTACCAAATGGCAGTTGGGACCAAGTTCTTGAGTTCCTTGCCGATAAAGTCATTGCAAAAAATGAAAAAATAAATTTGAAGGCTAATGCAATAAACTCGAATAAACTTCTGAAGAATAAAAGTGAACAGATGAACTCGATCAACTTTCAGCACGCACGAAGTGCTGTTAAAAAATCGATCCAAGATGAAATATTTCTTCGCGATGAAGTTTGCCACTACACCGATAAAGTTACCAATCATAAATGCGGATCAAAGTGGAATTTAAACTTAGATCACATCAAACCAATTTGGGCTGGGGGAACAAATGATCCTGATAATTTAAGAGTACTTTGTGCGAACCATAACAGGCACATCTATAAACAGCAGACGTGCACTCAAAATTTATAAACAAATTAGTTCAAACTGTGCTAAAATCAATTTTCTTAATTCAGATGTTCAGATCTGAGCTGAACTAACTTAAGTTAATCTAACTTATCTTTTAATATCAATCGTATCGCTGCCATCATCTTCTTTAATCAGATCTTCTAACCAGCCGCCGTGCATGGTTAAAGAATTATTTTCTAACTTAAGATCAATATTTGTTTTGTAACTGGGGTCAAAACCGATATCTTTGGCCCCTACACCCGATTCAGCTAATAAACTTAGAAAATCTTTTTTCTCGCGGTCAAAATCTAAGGTTGAGGCTTGATTAAAAGAAGTTTCGGCCGAAGAACAGTAGCTTTGAATTTTGGGATCATTCGCCAGTTCTGGCTTCTTTGCGACCAGGTTATTCAGACCCATATACAAATAACCGCGATCAAGTGCCGATTCGATTTCTGATTGGTGTTGTTTCATTTCACCAAACGCCGAATAGGCCAACGCATAAAATTTAGCTTTGGCCACTAAGTCTTGCTCGTTTTCAATATCATCCGCCGCTTCAACTTCAGAGATTAAACGACTGACCGTCGGTAGTCGTAATAAAAATCGTATAGCGGGCTTGGCCGCTTGAATTCTAGGGTCTTGGTTTTCAGGAACCGTACTTCGTTCGAAAGCTTGACTAAATTCGTTTTCTGAAAAAGTGCCGGTCTTTGCATTCTTTAAAGAGCCACAGAAATTACTTAATGGTACCGACGGAGAAATTAAATCTTCGTAAGCGCGCTCTTTCATGGCTTCTTTCGCATCATTCGCCGCATCGGGATCAGTCAGCGCCGTGCCAGTATCAAGACTTGAAGCGGTTGATGGGTTCTGCGTGCGTTCAATCACTTCGATGGGTTTACTATTTTCAGAATCGGTCGTTTTAACGCGATTCGGGCGAACAATTTTTGAAAACGAACCCGCCGATGGAAGCTTGTAAAAAATAAATCCGGCCACGCCTACGATGATCACCATCAAAGCTAAACTGATTCCTACCACAATTTTTAAGGCCTTATTCATGCAAGCTTTTCCTATAAAGCAGAAGGGCCGCCTTAAAAAGCAGCCCTTAGGTTTTAATAAAATTTTCGATAAAAAAAAGAATTACTTCTTATTTAACATCGAAGCTAAGTTACCAAGACCTGTATTAAAGCCCGTCGTTTTTTTCGAAGATGATGAATTCATCGATTCGTTTGATTTCCAAGAGTTATCTTCAGCTTCTTGCGGTAGACCTAAAGAAATTCTTTTTTGTTCAAATAAAATTTCATCAATTTGCACGTTGATGATATCACCACGTTTTTTATTATCAAAACCGTGTGCATCCATCGAGTCGCGTGTTTTTGATTTCGGAAGTAAACCGGTTACTCCCGGAGCGATATTCACAAATAATCCAAAAGCTTCTTTCTTTTCGACCGTGCCTTTATGCACAGAGCCTACTGGAAAATTAGCCGGAACCGTTAACCAAGGGTCCGATTCTCCGCCGCCTTGTTTGATCGATAATGAAATCTTCAAACGATCGTTTACGTCTTCAATTTTTAAAAGCTTCACGGTTACTTTTTGCCCAACAGATAAGGCTTCACTTGGATCTTGTAAACGTGAGTATCCAATTTCAGATATATGAACCAACCCGTCAACACCGTTACCGATATCAACGAACGCGCCAAATTTTTCTAAACGAGTCACTGTTCCTTCAAAAATATCACCCGGTTTTGCTGATTCTAAGAAAGACCCTTCTTGTTCGGCTTTATTTAGATCTAAAAGCTTACGGCGTGAAACAACGATGTTACGGCCCTTAGCTTCATATTTTGTGATAATGAAATCGAATTTTTTATCGATGTAACTAGCAGGATCGGTGACTTTGAAATCCATTTGGCTGACTGGACAAAATGCCAATTTACCAGAAACAGAAACGCGGAATCCACCGTTCACAACTTCAGTGACTCGCCCTTCAACCGGCATCTCCATGTCCGCTGCGTCTTCTAAAGAATCCATTTCACCGCTAGCTTTTCTAGATCCTTTTTTTACAACGCGGATTTCTCCACCTTTTGTGTTCACGACAACCACGTCAATGCGGTCGCCGACTTTGTATTTTAAATTTTTATCATCATCTAATAATTCAGAACGCAAGATCATCCCGTCGTTCGAAGTTGGCGTTGTTACGAAAGCCTCTTCTTTACCGATCGATAGAATTTCGGCCACAAAGCCATCACCATTTTTTAATTTATTACCAACGCCGCCCAAAGAACTTTCGAACATCGACGCGAAATCTCCGCCGGCTTTTACGTTTACTTCATCACCAAAAACATCACGTTTAGACATAATTTATTCCTTAAAAAAAGTTATAGAGGGAACCGGGTCAAATCCAATTGAAAGATGAAATTCTAACTGAATTTAAGGCAAATTCAAGGCCCACGAATCAGGGCCAAATTCAATGTGATGTGTTAAGCCTAAATAACTGACTTAAGTCGTCTTTTTCACGCGGCGCTTAACCGATAAGGTTAGCTCAAACGTGGCTACTTTCTCGGTCGGGCTGACAGACGGAACAATCGCGTAAGCTTTCATCGTACGATTAATACGTTCGCTCGATTTTTTCGCTTCTTCAATTTGTTCGACGACAACCTGAGCTTCTTCGCAGATAAAGTGAACGTCACCTTCGGCGCGTTTTAAAAATTCAGCTTTGTAATCTTTAAATAGAAAATCAATACGTTCGCCCGATTCTTGAATTTTCTTAACCGCAAGCATCGCAATACAAAGTTCAGATCCGATCGCTAAAGCACCAAAGTACATGGCGCCTAAATGATTTTTAGTTCTAAAGCCTAAATTAATTTTTAAGACCGTTCGTTCATTCGTGGCTTCGATCACGCGTGGAGCACAAAACCCGATCAACGGAATTTTTGTCCATGAATATAAAGATAAAAACAAATTGTCGCGAAAAGATTTAAACTTACTGGGTGTTTCGTTAGAAGTATTACTTGATGTTGGTGTCATATAAAAATTCTAGCTTTAAATTTCATTTAGACGCAAACTTAATCCTATGAAAATAGAAACAGCTTTTACAAAAATGATGAACATTCAATACCCGATCATTGGCGCGCCGATGTTTTTGGTGTCGAACGTCGACATGGTTGTCGCTATCAGCGAAGCCGGTGGTCTAGGTACATTCCCCACTTTAAATTTTAGACCCCAAGAAAAATACGCCGAAGCTTTAAAAGAAGTTCGCGCGCGAACTCAAAAACCCATCGGCGTTAATATCATCGTTAACAAAAGTAACACGCGCGCCGCGGCCGATTTAAAAACCTCACTTGATCACGGTGTTAATTTATTTATTACCTCGTTAGGTTCCCCGAAAGAGGTCATTCAAGAAGCTCATAAAAATGGAGCGAAAGTTATTTGCGACGTCGTTAATCTAGAGCATGCTAAAAAAGTTCAAGACCTTGGGGCCGATGGCGTCATTGCCGTTGGTGCCGGAGCCGGTGGCCATGCGGGACCGATCTCTCCGATCGTACTTGTTGATTGGTTACAAAAAAAATTATCGATCCCCGTGATCGCGGCCGGCGGTATTGCTGACGGCGCCACGATGGCATCAATGTTGACGTTGGGGGCTTCGGCCGTCAGTATCGGCACGCGCTTTATCGCTTGCAAAGAAGCTAAGATTGAACAGGCCTATAAAGACGCCGTCGTGAATAGCTCTCCGGAAGATATCGTGATGACTACGCGCATTTCTGGAACCCCAGCCTCCGTTATTCGGACCGAATACATCGACAAAATGGGATTAGATTTACCTTGGTATTTAAAACTATTAAAAGACCAAAAGATGACAAAAAAATATATCGTCCCACTAATTCACTATTTAGGATCAAAAAGCTTAGAAGAAGCCGCGACGGGCCCTAGCTGGAAAACAGTCTGGAGCGCCGGGCAGTCTGTGGGATTGATCGAAGATATTTTATCGTGTGAAGAGATCATTCAAAAATTAGTGCGTGAATACGAAGAGTGCTTAACCAAAGCGCCACGCTTAAAATAAAATGAACGCTTTAAAAAAATATCACGCCGCCCACATTCTAGTAAAACACGCCTACGAGGCCGAAGATCTGATCAAGAAGTTGGCCGAAGGTAAATCGTTCGAAGAGCTTGCGACCAAGTTTTCAAACTGCCAGTCAGCGAAAAACCAAGGTGATCTAGGGCAGATCGCCTTCGGGAAAGCTGATCCTGATTTTGAAGAGGCCGTCGAGCTTTTAAAGCCGGGCCAAATAACAAAAAAGCCGATTCGTTCCCGATTCGGCTTTCATATAATAAAAAGAATTTCTTAGTCGAGCTACGCATCCTGCGAACTCTGTTCGCGCTATTCTAAGCTATGTAAGTACTTATTAATAGCGTCTGCTTTAGATAGGTCTTCTTTCACTTCTTTGACCGCGCGGATGGCGTCGGCTTGCTTGATTTTACCCGCCGAGATTAGAATGCTAAGTTCTAATTCGATAGGATCAGTGATTCCATAAACTGACTTGTGCTGTGGCCATAAGTTACCTTCAGCATTAGCACCACCGATGCTTAATGGAATGAAATGGTCGATTTTAAAATCGCCACGTTTCATTTTTTGAATTTGGTAACCGTATTTTTGGTCGTACTTAGCGATGATTGAATTTTTTAATCCAGAGCTAACATCACGTGAACAGTAGTCGATTTGCTCAGGGTAACGCTTTTCAGTTGGCGTGGTACAAACAACTCCCGGAGTAGTTTCTAACTCAGGTCCTTTTGGGTACGGAGCGCCATCAAATGCGAAAGCGGCTTGTGTTAATAGAACGATGGCTAGTGGGGCGAAAAACGACTTGTTTAAGAACTTAACAAGTTGATTGGCTGGCTTCATATATACTCCAAGGTAGACAGGCTTTTACGGTGCCTGGTAGAAACGCCGACCCATATTGCCGGCTTATATTTGGGAACAAAAACTTGGGCCTAGATGACCTGCAAAACTATTAACTTTCAATTAAAAAGTCTTGTTAACGCCACGTGTCTGTCTAGCGCGATTTTCGCCCGCCTTCAAGGCCTTGATTGAAAAAAGGCCTACCAAGTACTATTTCATATCTCTATATGAATCAAAAAATGATTGTTTCGAAATTTGGTGGAACTTCCATGGGGGACGCAGCGTGCATGCGCCGTAGTGCCGAAGTCAGTCTTAAACAAGGCTCTAACGTGATTGTCGTTTCGGCCACGTCGGGAACGACCAATTTATTGATCGAGCTTGCGGCTTCGGCCCAGAAGAAATCGGCTTGGGATCAAACAGAAATCATCCTGAAAAAAATTACCGAGTCGCACTTAAAAATCGCCCGTGACCTTGGAATTTCTACCGTATCGAACACGGCCGTCGAGCTGAATCTACTATTCATAGAGCTTGAGTCTTTAGCCAAAGGGATTCATCTTTTAAAAGACTGTTCGGCAAAGGCTTTCGATTACTTACAAAGTTTTGGCGAACGCATGTCATCACTTCTATTTACCGATGCCATGATGCAGGCTTCCCGCAAAGAAAAAGCCACTAAAGACGTTCGTTTTTTAGATTCTAGAACCATCTTAAAAACCGACGATCAGTTTGGTCGCGCGCGCCCCCTGACGGAACTTGTGATCAACCGCGCGACCGATATTTTGATGCCACTATTACGAAGCGGAGTCATTTTTGTTACCCAAGGTTTCATTGGTGAAACACTTGAAGGCAACACCACAACTTTAGGTCGTGGTGGCAGCGATTATTCAGCCGCAATTATTGCCGAAGCGGTGTCAGCCGATATATTAGAAATTTGGACCGACGTTCCCGGTATCGCCACAACCGATCCCCGACTGTGCGCCGATGCGAAATCATTAAAAGAAATTTCATTTAAAGAAGCGTCAGAGCTTGCGACTTTCG
>JACMQO010000178.1 GCA_014376935.1 Bdellovibrio sp. | reverse complement strand
TGATCGTCATAGCCAAAGTGAAATTCTTTAAGATCGTATCGATATCATCTAAAGACCAAAGGTCTTCTGCGGCGTCGGTAGTCACAGCACCCTTACTAACTTGCTGAGAAACCCAAGCGTACACCATACCGCACATGGGCGGTATCAAGCATCCAAAAGTAGAAAGAACACCCTGTAAACGTGATAACACGCCCTTTCCTCCGACCGAATGATTTAAAACAAAAACGGCGGCGGGTTTTCCAAGAAACGCGGGTCCACCTTCAAGATCGGTGACATTTTCTAAAAATTTTTGCAAAGGGCTTCCCCACGAATCCCAGTAGGTGCCGGTCGCGAAAACAAAACCATCGGCTTTTTTAATCTGTGAAAATAGTTTTTTCTTTTCTGAAGGTGTCCATTTTATTTCGGATAGATGAACCACTTGGATAAGTTCTTTTTTTTTCGGATTCTGGATTTGTTTTAATTGAAAGATAAGCTTTTGAATGAGTCGATGACAGTTTCCTGTTTTACCACTGACACTTCCATTTAAAATTAAAATATTCATTTTTTTACCTTTCTGACTGCACGAAACGATTAGAAACTTTATTCTACCGACAGTCGCGATCGAACGGCAAGGGTTGGCCTAAATAGCTCTTAATTAGAGTTGGGACTACAAACCTGCATTTCAACTTCATCAATGCCCAGTTTATCAAGGCCGATCGATTTGGCCGCAGCATAATTTAAATCAATCATTCGATCTTTGCGTGAGGGCCCGCGGTCATTCACTTCGACCATGACTTCACGATTTGTTGATGTTGAACGCACTTTGACTAGGGTGCCAAAGGGTAAAGTTCGATGGGCCGCTGTTAGGTGATGGGGTTTTAGTAAGGCGCCGCTGGCGGTTTTTTTACCGGCGAAGCCATCTTTTTTTCCGTAATACGAAGCTAATCCTTTTTCAACGGGGCCGCAGCGTGTGGCTTGAACCATTTGTTCGGCCATTTGTTTTGCCTGGTTTAAAGAGGGAGCCGCCGTTGATTGGCAGTCTTCGCAAATGGCTTTGCTTTCAGATTTTTTCGCTTGGCTGGCACAGGCCGATGTGCTGATTAAAAGCATCAAGGTAAAAAAGGCGCCAAATAGGTTGTCTCGAATTGATACCATGATGTGTCCTTTGAAGTTTTAAGTCGAATAAACTACTTTCGCTTCATCGGCATTTCAGATAAGGTTCTGAAATGAATTTGCCGAACGCTTCAAAGGTAAAAGTATCTCGTGTTTTACATGCGGGTTACATTTTTTCTGATGATCAGACCCAAATTTTATTTGATCCGATTTTCGAAAATCCTTTTAGTCGAAATTGCCATGCCTTTCCTGAAATTGAATTTGATATTGAGCAAATTAAAAAGCAAAAATTTTCGGCCGTTTTTATTTCGCACTATCATGATGATCATTGTTCTTTTGAAAGTTTAAATTTGTTAGATCGGGCGACGCCCATCTACATGTTTTGCGTTTTTGAACAGATGTTTGATTTAATCCGCGAGCTTGGTTTTATAAACGTTTATTCATTGCAACTGGATGTAACCTTATCGATTGGTGGCTTTCAAGTGACACCTCGACGTGCGCTTGATGAAGATGTTGATTCTATTTTTCATATTCAGGCGGGTGATTTAAATATATTAAACGTCGTGGATTCGTGGATTGATGATCAGACCATGGAACTTTTAGCCCAATACTCTCCGTGGGATTTAGTGCTTTGGCCTTTTCAAACCATGCGCGAAATCGAAGTCATCGCGCCGTCTAGAGCTAAACCTGCGCAGAACACGCTTCCACCAGAATGGATTTCGCAACTTAAAATTTTAAATCCAAAGTTTTTAGTTCCTAGCTCATGCCAGTTTATTCAAGAAAGTTGGTCTTGGTACAATAACGCTTTTTTTCCAATTTCTTACCAGCAATTTGAGACTGAAATTCAGGGCGCGCTGCCATACGTTACCGTGGTTCGGCTTAATCCATCGGTTTCGGTTCAGTTGAGTGAAAATAGACTTCAGTACTCAGAGCCAGTCCCTTGGATAAAACCTGTTGGTTTGCAAAATTTGGATTATCATTACAAAAAGAACATAAAACCGCCACACACATCTGAGATTTCTAAAAACTTTGCGGCTTTATCCGACGCCCAATCGGCGTTGGTATTTAGCTATTTAAAATCTGGCTTGATCGATAAATATGAATCTATGGAAGCTCCGTTAGATTCATATTTTGAAAAATCAAGATCGTGGAAGCTTTCGATTTATGACCATGTAGGTGACGCGATTTCTGTTTTCTATCAGGTCAAAGAAAATAAAATGATTCATTTGGCAGAAGAGCCAAAGACAATAGGCTGGCTGACAGAGATTCCAATTTCAAAAATCTATGCGGCCCTAAAGCTAGGAGAGTCATTAACGTCGATGTACGTTCGTATCAATAACATTATTTTTGACCAAGAAATTGAAAAAGAAATTGAGGACGTCGACGTCATCGATGATCCTTTGATTCGCTGTCTTTTCACAGGTGTTTTTGGAGCCTATCAAAAGGCACAGCTACAGTGTATTCGGAGTCGTTCGCAATCTAGAGATCGTTTAAAAACACTGCTAAACGATAACTAAAGTGTTTTCTGTTGTATTCAAAAGTAAAGTCCAGGACTTTATTAGGGTTCTTTAGAATCAGCTATATTAAAGTTTTTTTATCTTTTATTCTTTTAAGATATGAACCGCAGTGCGATCCAGTCGCGAAAAGTTTTAGTGATCTACTTACTCGGATTTGTTGCCGGCGCAGCAAGCGTTTTTGTTTTCAATTTCTGGCACGATTCACAAAAAATCAGAACCATTGCTTCAGATAAACGATTACCCACGCAAAAATTAATTAGTCCTTTACTTGAGTGCGCGGTCAGAGAGCCTGACCCAAAAGATCTAGAAAACCCCTTGGCCAGTTTTTCAGAAGAAATTCAAAATTTCATGAACAAGAGTCAAAATAAGTCGACAGACTTAAAAGCCGATATTTATTTTCAAGACTTAATCGGTGGAACAGCCATTGACGTTGGCGATAACATCAGTTTAAGAGCGGGAAGCTTATTAAAAATACCATTAGTGATGGCTTATTTTAAATGGTCTGAAAGCGAGCCCGATGTATTAAACAAAAAAGTTATTTTTGATCAAAAAGATTCGCTTAAGCTTTACGATGTGCAAGGTGTAAAGCCCTCTAAGACTTTGCAATTAGGGCAAAGCTATACGATCGCCGAATTAATGCATGCGGCGATCGTGTATTCAGATAACGTCGCGGCGTCGTTACTAGAGCATTACGACAATCGTTCAGGACTTAAAAAAGTGGCGGTCGATTTAGATATTCCCGTTCACGAAGGGGTTCCTCCGTTACGAGAACCGCACATTAAAGACTACGCCAGTTACTTTCGCGTGTTGTTTAATGCGGCTTATTTAGATCAAAACAAATCGAACGAATTTTTGAAGTTACTATCTGAGTCTGAGTACAAGGATGGTCTAGTTGCTGGGGTACCGACAGAGGTCTTGGTTTCGCATAAATTTGGTGAAGCAACCGGATTAAATAACTCAGACGTTCATTTTTTAAATGATTGTGGTATTATTTATTTACCAAAAAGACCTTACTTACTTTGCATCTCGGTGCATGGAAAAGATGAAAGTCAAATGACACCATTGGTGCAAAAGATTTCGAACCTAGTCTATAAAAAGATGGAAGAGTCTTTTTAACTTGATAGAAGATAGGAACCTTGTGAACGAACAGAAAAAACCACTTTCGACCGATACAGTTACATTAAATAAAGTCACATTTTCACATCAAGATATATTTAATGTCGGTGATCATTTTTACGGTCAGCTGATGCAACAAAATTCGTCATCTGAGGTGTCTATATCCGCCCATGACAAAACCGAGCACGTCGATCGGTTGACGCAATTCTGGTGGGTTCGCTTCGGCGGTAAGCCTTATCTTTTTTCAGATTATAATCCGGTGGCTAAACATTTTTTTGCTGGGTTCAATCAGCAGGTTTTAACAAATTGGCTTGAAATATTTCATCATGCATTAAAAGATTATTTAACCGATTCCCAAGCCCATGTTTGGTCAAATATTGCGATCAAGATGGGGCAGATGCTGATGGCTAAAAACGAATTTTTTCGCGTAACCGAAAACGAAGAAACTGGTAATTAATTTTTAAAAAAGACGCGCATCGAAACGCGCCTTTCGTTTTATCCCGTCGTCATCATTCCGCTAGATATTCCCGTGACCGTGACTCGCAGAAGATTTGCATCTTTACGTTCTTCAGCGATGATCTGAAGTAAATTCAGCGGGTGAATCATCGGGGATCGTAAATAAATACTTTCTCCGAGCCATGGTTTAAACCACATCAATTGTTTGTGCCCGGTTAGTTCTTGGTAGAAGGTGATTGTCTTTTTAAATTCATCTTGAAATTCGGCAATTAAATCTTTTTTAGCATTTTCATTGAGCGTGCTTCTTTGAACGTACGTTTGCCAAATTGGCATTTCAACTTTGGCTAACGTAAAGCCAAGGGCCTTAATGAATGAGGTGAAAACCGGTTGGTTTTTATAAGATTTTTTTAAATCACTTTTTTGTAACGGCTTCATCATTTGCCAAGCGGACCCAGCTCCCCACCATGTCGGAAATAACACGCGTGTTTGCGTCCAGCATAAAATCCACGGAATCGCGCGCAGTCCTGACACTTGTAAAGCGCTGGCGCGTTTAGCGGGGCGTGATCCTATTTTTAATAAATTCAGGTACGAATAAGGCGTTACTTTTTCTACACTGTTTAAAAATGCGGGGTCGTTGATTTTTTGTCGGTAAAATTCGGTGATGTGTTTTGCAAATGCATCTAATGTTTTGTTGGGCGTAAATTTCTTTTTATGGCTTAGCCCGACGCTAATACTTTCTAAAATATGTTCTAGCTGCCCACGTGCAATCGTCGGCGACGATAATGATCGTTCAACCATTTCACCTTGAATCGTAACCTTGTAAAGAGACAACGCTGATTTAGGCCACCAGGCAGTTTGGTCTTCGACCGAACCACCGCCACGATCAATGCTTCCACCAGAACCATGAAAGAAGACGGGCCTTACTTTGTGCTTCAAGCAAACTTTTTCTAGGCGTGGTAAGGCTTCAGCAATACTGAGTCGACTAGCCAGAACCCCTGATTCTTTGGACGAGTCTGAATAACCCACCATCATTTCAACTCGGTTATTCCATAGATCACGAATGGCCGTTTTTAACCGCGGCACTTGAATCATTTGCGCGATGATTTGATCAGACTCAGCTAAAGAGATTGATTCTTCAAAGAGCGGAACAACCGGAAGAACGATAGTTCCAAATACGTCGATCTGTTTTTGCGCAGCGGCTTCAATATGTTCAAGCTTTTCGGCCATGCTAATGATAAAACTGCGGGCATACCACCGCGGGGATCCACCTTTAGAAATTTTCGCAATTTCACGAAGCATTTTATCAATCGCTAACTGAGAAAGACCTTTTTGTTTAAGCATCAATATATCTGAGGATTCACGCAGCTCAAGTGGTACGACCAGGCCCGGAAAAAGTTCGAACAACTGTTGAATCCGCTTCAATGACGGGTGAGTTTCTCCAACCATGTCGACGTAGGCTTGATTAAAGACAGCCGCTTCGGCGCGAAATAAAATGACCTTTTTAGCATCAGACGCCCGGATTGTTTTAAGATTCGATAATTTCTTATTTAATTTCATCAAATGGGCATGAAGTTTTTTTGATGGAAAATAATCAAGCGTCTTTCGTACTTCAGTTAATAGGCGCTGAACAGTTTGAATAACTTTTAAACGTGAAATCGAAAAACTTTGCAGCATCACAACTTCATTCACGCCGGGGTGACCGTCTTTATCGCCCCCAACCCAACTGCGCAGTTGAATCGGAGCACGCTCTTGACTCATATCAAGAAGCGAAAATAAAACTTCGTCGCGAAATAAAGTTGAATAAATGTGTTCGGCTTCATCTTTCACTTTAGGTGCACGGTTTCGCACGATAGATGTTCGCCACGCCACATTTAATAAGTGGGTCAATGTCAATCGGTCCGTTGATGTTAAATGAGTGTCTTCATGCTGAAGCGTTGAAATCAGCACGTGCTGAATTTGATGAAAGACCGCAATGTTTTGCGGAGACCTAGCTTCAGTCGGGTGGGCAGTTAGAACGTATACGATGGCTTCAGGTTTATTCAGCCGATCAATATTGGGGTAAACGCGGCTACTTAAACGGTGACTGCGGTACGCATTTTCGCACACGTTCATAATTTCTAACATCAGCGTAAAAGAAGTCGCGATGGCGTGAAGATCTTCTGACTTAAGTTGATCAAAAGTATGTAAGGTCTTTTTCAACATGGCGACTGATACTGCCTGAGATTTTCCGCGAAGTAGGGCCATATTTTCGCGAATTTTTTCGATCCGCTTAAATGCAGCTGCGCCCAGTTCTGATCGGATGACGTCACCGAAAAGAGTCGTCACTTCTTTAACTAAAAGTTTAAGTTCTGCGGGAAGTAAGGCTGATGAATTTTTAGAGATCTTTTTCATACCTCTAATTTAGTAGAGATCGGATTAGGTGTCGAGCCTTTGTGTTCAGCGGGAAAAAATTCCCGCCCTGTTTTTAACGTCTAAAGATTTTCTAACCCGGGCGTTAAGCTTTACGAACAAATTCTGATTTTAAATTCATCGCGCCAAAACCATCAATTTTACACGAAATATTATGGCCATCGTGACCATCTGTTAAACGAATATTTTTAACTTTTGTACCCACTTTAACGGCTGATGAAGATCCTTTGATGCGTAATTCTTTTATGACCGTGACGGCGTCGCCGTCGGCCAGCACGGTGCCGTTCGAATCGCGAATAAGTCCGTCATCAACGTCTTCAACTTCGGCGGCCACCGCCTTCGTCGACGGCGTCCACTCATATGAACATTCGGGGCAAACCCAAAGAAGACCATCTTGATAAATATTTTCAGAATTACACTTCGGGCAATTTGTTACAGTTTCCATGGGTGTCCTTTAATCAGTAAAATATTAACGATTTTGCCTTCATTGACAAGCGGGAAGCGCTCGAGAACGTTCTTTGCCTAAGCCAATAGCGTAAATGACCTGTTCATCTTTTTTACAGTTAGAAAATATTAGTTAGGTGAACATGACATTTAAGCTCATCGTGCGGATAGTTCTGAAAGTGACGTGAATTTGGTTTAGACTCTGCTTATTCTAAATATATATCTTCAAGGAGAACTTATGAAGTCCGCTTTATCTATTTTTGCAGTATCGGTCGTGACTTTAATGGCCCAAACCTCTTTTGCCGTAGCGAAGAATCTTCAGTGCGTGAACGCAGCTCATAGCGCGATTACCTGCAGTATGACGGAGCGATGCTAGTGAATAAAACCTTTAACGAATCGCGCGAAATCCAAGTGCGTGTGGCACAATCAGAACTATCTAAAGCCAAAGACATTCGAGTACTGATGGCTCCCAGTGATGCGTATCCTGACAATTTAGGAGCCATTTCGTTCCAACAATACGGTATGAATTGCCAACCAAAGTAATTCGTTATTTCTATTTCTGCATATCAAAAAGGGGCGCATTCGGATCGGCGTAAGACATAAAGTTTTCTTCACGGTCGGTGAAAGGTGGAAAGCTTGCGTTCACCGGCCCTAGCACATCAACCGTTGATCCCGAATACGCTAAAATATTTGCGGGTCCGCAACCGCTAACGGTGTTTTCTAACTTCAAACTTTTCAATTTATAAGAGGCGCTATTCGGCGCTTTAAAGTCAGTCATACTTTCAGGGTAAAGAAATTTTTCTTGGCCCTTATCTCCGCCAGCTTTTTCGACAAGAACTTTGATGTTTCCCATCAAAACGGCGTACGTAGCTGGTTTTGGATAAACACCGTGAGATCCTAAGGCGATGGCCGGTACCGGGTGAGTTCCGATTTTTTCAACGTGACTATTGGGATAGTTTTTTTCGCTCCAGTTCAGATGCGTTCGTCCGGTGACCCAACTTTGCGCGGGTTTACCTGAGCTATCCAATTCGGCCATTGTTTGATTGGCTAAGTGCGCTCCGTAATAAACATCCAGTGGTTCTTTACTTGTCGATCGTAAAACGACAGTCATGCTTTCACGGTCAAATATATGAGCGGGCATCACATCTTTTTTAGCGGTTCCGTTTTTAGGATCATAAGAGTAAAAGAAATGATAATTAATTAAAATTTCTTTTCTTTTAACGTTTTCAAAAACCGAATAATAAATCGTTGCGTGATCTTTTCCATAGCGTTGTTTAAGGCGTGTCATTGCTGAATTAGATAAACCTGATTTTAATACCGATTCGTGATGGCCATAATAAGGTAGAACATTTAAAATATCCTTAAATAGAAAGCTTACGTTTAAAGTGGATGGCGAACCACCAAACAACCCCCCGAATAAACTTTGCGCCACTGATTTATTTGTTAGAATAAAAGTTTCGTCATCAAGTGCAAGATCTTTATCAACTTGATTCGTTAAGTATTCGAATGAGACCGGTGAATAAAGTTCGTCGGGGTGGTAGTTGATAACGGGTGCATACATTTGCGCCAGTTGCTCTTTTTCATCTTCTTTTAAAGATTTATCTTTGGCAGCGATCGCAAATACTTTTTGCTTCCAAAATGGTTTACTGGTTTTTTGAAAAAGAGTGACAATATAAGCCCCAGTTCCCGTGACTGGAATTGTCAGGCGGTTGTTGCCGTTAATTTCTCCGGACAGGACGATGGGATCGGCGGCTTTTTGTTGCTCTTGAGTCATCAGCTCATCGGTGATTCCTTTAAATGACACTTCAAACTTGTAATTTGCGCCGTCTAAATTAAAAACTTTTTGAAATTCACCTAACTCAATAACAATACGTGATTCGTTATTTTCTAAGACATTAAATAAATGGGTAAGCCCTGATTCAGACACGCAAATATCGGCAGCGGGGTTTCTGATTTCAGTTTTATTAATTGAAGTTATGCAGCCAGTGTACAAAAAAACGAGTGCCGTTGAAAGTGGGAAGGTTTTAAATAAAGTTAAACGTCGCATGTCACATCCTGTACTGAAATAGTTTTGTGTCTATTGTCAGTGTCCCAAAAACGTGACGAAGCTTTCAACTGATATGTGCAAAACTAGCCGTCTTACGAACGGCTTAGTTTAGACTTTGACCTAGAATGCAGATGGAATCTATTTTACAGGTTTTGTGGTTTGCTGACATTGAAGATCACGTGCCGCGCAAACCTGTTTGGCCCGAGTGCCGCGTGATTTTTTACTCATGTCGGATTGTTGCATTTGATCGGTCATTCCAGTTGTGGCATCGGCCGGAGGTATTGCGATAGCGCCATCAGCGGGTCGCGTATCTTTAACTGCCAGATTCTAAAATAAGTTGAGATGCGTGCATATTTTTTCCTTTGATTAAAAGTTTCGAACCAGAAAGGAAGATACCAAGTAAAATTAAAAAGAAATTGCAATTGTTAACTTAAAACTATTGTCTACTTTCATTAGAAAAACTTACTTTACGCTGGCTTCGAAAATAGCCGCCACTGGCAAAAGGACTGAAT
>JACMQO010000177.1 GCA_014376935.1 Bdellovibrio sp. | reverse complement strand
TTTTTGCATTTTGTGCTTGCGCTACCGGTGCGAAAAACACCTGTGCCGCAACGGAACAAAATAAAAGAAATCTTAATTTATTTAATAGCTTAGTATACACGGGATGAGGCTAACTAGACTTGACTACCTTGTCAAACTACCATGTCGCAGAAAGCACGCATCTATTGCGCGAACCGTCCATCTTTGACTTTAAAGATACGTGGAAAAAGGTTCGCAAACTGCAAATCATGAGTCACCACAACCAGCGTAATTCCTAGCTTCTGACGAAGCTCGAAGAACAACTGCTGAATTTTCAGAGAGTTTTCAGAATCTAAATTCCCCGTAGGCTCGTCCGCGAAAAGAATTTCTGGATCATTGATTAAAGCACGTGCAATGGCGACTCGTTGTAATTCTCCACCACTTAATTGATTTGGAAAGTGTTCGGCGCGACCGTCCAATCCCATAAACTTAAGCCAGTTAACGGCTTTCTCTTTCGCTTCGCTACGCTTAACCCCTGCTATTAATGCGGGCAACATGACATTTTCGACAGCGCTGAATTCTTGAATCAAGTGATGGAACTGAAATACAAAGCCCATTTTATTATTTCTGAATGAGGCCAAATCTTCATCTGACATTGAAAATACATCTTGGCCTTTAAAAAAAACCTCTCCGGCCGAGGGGCGATCTAAAGTTCCAAGAATTTGCAGCAATGTTGATTTACCAGCCCCCGAAGAGCCCAGCAAACAAATCGCTTCTTTTTTCTGAATCTGCAAAGAGATTCCATTTAAAACTTTGAGCTCAGAAGCACCCGTTGTGTACGTCTTAAAGATATTTTTCGCTTCCATTAAATAGCCGCTGTACGGAGCCGAACTTAAACCGATGCCAAATTGATTATCCATTTTTCAATCCCTCAATAACTTCTAAACGACTGCCACGAATAGCCGGCGACAATGTAGCCAGAAAACACAAAGTTAAAGTCGAACAACCAATAACGATCAAATCAATAAAACGAATTTGAATATCGATTGAATCCACTTTATATACAGAACCTGAAATCAAACTGTAATGATTTTGTAAAAACATAAAACCTAAACACAACAAAAACCCAAGCACATAACCGATCGCTGTCCCGACCATTCCAACTAAAAGCCCTTGGCCTATAAATAATTTCCTTACGTCTGCAGAACTTAAGCCCAATGTCTTCAGAATCGCAATGTCCGAATATCTTTGGCGAATAAATACGTACAGGGTACTTGAAATATTAAACACCGCCACGATAACAATAACTAAAACTACAAAGAAAATAACCATGCGTTCAATCTTGACGGCTTCAAAAAGGTTACGATTTACATCGTACCAATCCATCACCGAAAATTGATTACCTAACTTTTGCGCTAAATTTAAAGAAATAAGTGCTGAATCGTCACGATTGTTTAATCTTAGAAAGACGCCTGTGTAGCGATCACCCACTTCAGTCAATTCTTGCAAGGCTTTTAAATTTCCGACAATTAAGCGCTCGTTCCATTCATTCTTTCCAAAATCCATGATGCCAGCGATATTAAATTTTTTAGCCTGACGACGAAATCCTGATTTTTCGAACGGGGTCGCTAAGGGGACAATCACGTAAGCCGAACCACCCACTTGCAAATTGAATTTTTTCGCTAACCCAAGACCGACAACGACACTGTCGCCATCGACTTTGAGAGATCCAGTTTTAACGCGATTTTCTAAGTGCAAAACTTTTGATATCTCGGCGCTGTCAACACCTTGAAATAAAATGCCCGAAACCTTTCCTTCGTTCGCCAGGATTGCTTCAACGGTTCCAAAGCGCGCCATCGATTCAATTTGCGGTTCTAAAGATTTTAGTTTTTTTGAAAAGGCGGGCCAATCTTCAATCACATGCCCTCGGCGGACGACTTGAATGTGACCCGTAACATCTGTTAACGATTTTTTTAGCGTTTCTTCAAAGCCACTCATGACGGCCATTGAAGCCACCAAAGCCGCAACCCCTAAAATCAATCCCATAAATGCTAATAGAGCTGGGCTTCCCTGCAGAAATCTTTTTGAAAATAAAAGTCTGTAAGCAATCCACAACTTTAGTTTTGCTTTTGACTTGAAAGCCTCGCTCACTTTGATCATTCGATATCGGCCTCGGCCCCGGCACCTAAAGTACCGTTTAACTGCGCCTTTAAATACGCCATGATAAACTCATCAAGGCTGCCGTCCATAATGTCATGAACTTGATTTGTTTGAAATGCCGTCCGGTGATCTTTCACCATTTGATACGGATGCATCACGTACGATCTAATTTGCGATCCCCATTCATTCGCTTTTTTTGTCGAATTCATGGCGTCTTTTTCTTTATTTCTTTTTTCAACTTCTTTTTCGTAAAGAGCCGCCTTTAACATTTTCATGGCGGTTTCACGATTTTGTACTTGTGATCGCTGCATCTGCGATGCGACCACAATTCCTGATGGTAAATGGCGCATACGCACGGCCGAATCGGTTTTATTGACGTGCTGTCCACCCGCTCCGCTTGATCGGTACGTTTCAACTTCGATATCATCAGGCTTAACTTCAATATTGATGTCGTCGTCAACCTCAGCCCAAACAAATACCGATGCAAATGAAGTGTGGCGGCGCGCGTTTGAATCGAACGGTGAAATTCGAACTAAACGATGAACACCTGATTCAGATTTTAAATAACCGTGCGCGTATTCACCCGTGATCAACAGCGTGCACGATTTAATACCGGCTTCATCACCGTCATTACGATCTAAAACTTCAACTTTGTAACCGTGTTTGTCGGCGTAACGCAAATACATACGTAAAAGCATTTCGGCCCAGTCACAACTTTCTGTTCCGCCGGCACCCGCATTGATTGAAAGGTAGGTGTTATTCGAATCTAATTCGCCATTGAGAACTCTTTTTAATTCTAGCGACTGACCGATCTTTTCAATTTCTTTTAATTCTGATTTAACTTCTTTGAACGAGTCTTCGTCTTCGGCTTCAACCGACATTTCTAATAAAACTTTCGAGTCTTCTAGCTTACCGTTGAACGAAGTCCATTCGCCGACTGCTTTTTCCAAGATCGATTTTTCTTTATTTAATTTTTGCATTTCGGCAGGCTTCCCCCAAATAGCGGGATTCTGCGCGGCAAGCTCTAACTCTTGAAGGCGTTTTTTCTTTCTGTCGAGGTCAAAGATACCCCCGAAGCTCTGCCGAGAATTTTTCTAGCTCAGCAATATGTTTTTTAATTTCTGGGGCTTCTGCTACTATTGACATGCAGCTAGTCTAGAAAAAATGGCTCTAGAGTCAATCAGAACCTATTTTTTTTAGAAAATACGCGGCAAATGACGAACGTGCTCAAAGCATGAGTCTTGAATTTGGAACATCAGCTTCTCTTCTTTTTTTGATACTTCATGATCGTAGCCTAACAAATGAAGCACACCGTGAATCATCATGTACAAAAGTTCGTGATCTAAACTATGCTTTTGCAGCTTCGCTTGTTTTTTTAGCACCGGAAGACAAAACAGCAATTCACCCAATGAGTCAGGCTCGACCGAAGCAAAACTTAAAACATCGGTCGGCTTTTTCTTACCACGATATTGCGTGTTGATCGCCTTCATTTGGTCGGTCGGCAAAAAAACAAAAGTGATTTCTTTTTTTTCAGTTAAGTTTTTTTTATTGCGCAGTTTTTTTTGCTGAAGCGATTCAAGCACTTCGCTTAAAGCGTGACTCAATCTTTTCGAATTTATTTTATCATCAGTCTGATTGACAACGGTTATCTTCATAAGGAATTCTTTGACTATGCCTCAGCCACCCAAAAATCTCAAAGATTTTAATTCGCTTGTGCAAATTATCGCCGACCTGCGCGGACCCGAGGGTTGCGCGTGGGATTTACAGCAGACTCATGAATCTTTGGTGCCCTATGCAATAGAAGAAACTCATGAATTGGCTGAAGCGATCGAAAGCCACGACGACGAACACATTCGTGAAGAATTAGGCGATGTGTTGTTTCAAGTGATTCTGCATGCGCAATTAGGATCTGAACGAAAAGTATTTACGATCACTGACATCGTTCAAACCTTATCTGAAAAATTAGTACGCCGCCATCCCCACGTTTTTTCTGGTCTTAAAGTTTCGGGCACCGACGAAATTATCGAAAACTGGGATAAAATCAAAAAAGAAGAAGCGTTAGCTAAAAATAAAAAATCTAAAATCATTAATATTCCAGAAGGGCTTCCTGCCTTACAGCGCGCTTCAAAAATTGGTGATAAAACAAAGAAAGTTAATTTCGATTGGACCGAAGTAAAAGCGGTTCTGACCCAATTAAAAGAAGAAATTACCGAATTAGAAGAAGCCATGGAAGAATCTGTTTCACCCGAAAGTTTTTCGCACATGACTCACGAAATGGGCGATGTTTTATTTTCGGCCGCCCAGTTGTCGCGCCATTTGAATATCGAACCCGAGACTAGCTTACGCGAAGCCAATCGCAGATTTTTAGTTCGCTTTGAAAAGATGTTTGAATTGAGCGGGCTTTCGCTGGAAGCATTTACGGCACTGCCCCAGGAAGAAAAAGAAGAAATCTGGGGCCGCGTAAAGCAGATTGTGCCGTAAAAAAATGATTCGCTGGATGCGATGCTGAATTTCATCAGCATCACTCATTCACTCATTCATTCAATACCTAGTTCGAAGCACCTTTAAAATGGTTGTGAGTCCGACAAAGAATTTGCAGATTTTCTAATTCGCTTGAACCGCCTTTTGCAAATGGATGCACATGATCAACTTGCAATTGATATTTCGATTTGCACTTATTACCGGTCAATTTATCGACATATTGGCAGGCGTGGCCGGCAGTTGCCATCAACTGACGTTTCAATTTCACTGATAAATAAGGACGTTGCATTTTCGAAGCGGCGAAACTGCGTGTCATTTTCTCTGATTTAACATTCTTTAACTTTTCCAGCTTTAATTCTTCGTATTTGGATTCAATGCATGTCTGCTCTTTACTGATTAGTTCATTATGCATTAATCTTTTGACCTTTTCGTTTCTATTTTTCAGCCCAATTTTTTTATTATACTTCAAAGCTAAATGCTCGATCACATCCGCCAAAGAATTATTATGTATCGTGTGTGAAAGAAGCTCTTTAGTTTCTTGTAAAACTTCAAACTGCTTCTTGGTAAATGTTAGTTCTATTCTGACGGATTCATCCCGTTGCGGAGTTATCACAGTTTGCGCTTGTGTCGGCTGATCAAACTCGACTGCTAAGATCTGTTTAGTTTCGAAAGTATTCTTGTTTTCGATCTTCGCAAGAATAGCCTCAAGCGGACGACTTTTCGTTTCTGTCTTTAAACATTTTTGAACTTGAGTTAATTGCGAAAGATTTATTGACCCGTGTTCTAATTTTTCAGCGACCGAAGGAACCGCTTTCAAAAGCCGTGCAGATTGAAGTCTTCTGTAGGCCGCCGATTCCGAATAACCTAAACGTTTTGTTAAATAAGAAAACATTCCATCATAGCCTAGTTCTGCGTATATTTTTCTAGATTCAACTTCTATGATGTGGACTAGAATCAGATGAGTTATTTTTCTTTCTGAACGAACTAGTTTTTCAAGTCGTAAAGTTAACTCTGCATTCGATATCTTTTTTAAATCCATGACGACTCCCTTTTTGCTTTTGCTGGAAGATAACACGGGTTTTTTAAACTTGAATTTGCCGATTTTTATTTTAACGCTTAGACTTGGAGACAACGCTTTACATATCTCGTATTCGCTTTATTCCGCTCTAAACCGCGTAATTTCTAATAACTTGAGGTCCGACTTTAATTTAAGAATATCTATGGTTATTTACGCCAATAGAATTTGAAAATACTTGGCAAGAAATATTTTTTTATTTCTAATTTTAACTCGGCGCTTCGCCGCAACGGTGCATGTAACAGTATCCAGCTATGAATTTTTGGAAAGTTCAAAATTTAGCGGTATGAAGCATTGCTTTCGATACCATCTATTACTTTTCTATTAACCGTTTCACAGCCTCATAAGCATCGTCGCCTGAAGCCACTCGAATATCCGGCGCAATCCCGATCTTTTCAATAAAACGTTTATCAAAATATTCATTGTACTGAGTTGGAATCATAACTTCAATGCGACTATTCGGCAGCAGTATATAACCAATATTATCGAAATGAATGCAACCATCTGTATTTTCACCGACACGCTTCACGTATTTGTGCCACTCAAAGGCATCAATCGTTGTTTCGCAACTTGAACTGCATTCAGCATCCATCAGAATATAAATTGGTTTTTTGTAACCCGTCACAGGATCAGTTCTTTTTCCGGTACCTTTATTCGTGCGAATATATTCGGCTGGCAACTTTCCTTGAACAGCCAGCGCATAGTCGTCACGCTCTTCCTTGATCATTGTTGAATAATAATCGGGAATCTGAGCTTGGCTTTCTTTTAGGTAAAGCACTTTCAACTTGTACCTATTTACATTTAAAGCCATCGTCTCTGGCGTCTGACTGCGATATTGTCGAACCACCGGGTATTCAAAAGCATGACCGAATAAGATTTCGGCCAGGCGCATTCCGATCGTGTCGCTACCGCCGCCGTTACCCCTCATATCCAAAACGATCGAGTCAGATTTTTTTAGCATCGATTTGACGGATTCTAGAAACCCAACCCAGGCATGATCTTTCGCTTCGGGAAATTCGGTGATCGAAATATATAGAATTTTCTTTTTTCCGATCAAATCATACCGGGTTTCCCAAATCTTTTTTGGATCACTTATATTATTTTTACCGACCTGAGATTTCTTATACCCCCGAATACGTTTCAAACTTGGATGCTTATCGAGCCTGGCTTTAAGATGACTATCTGGAATCAGCAAAAGTGCTTCATCGATTTGATCGCGAAAATTGTCGAGATTTTTAGGGGGCATAAATTTTATTTAAAGAATCAATAGCCACAGCAAATGAATCTGCCGGCGCGTGATCCCGCCCGCCATACCCATTTTTTAATGCATAGATTAAATATTGGATATCCTGAGCCGCCTGAGAATTTGTTACTTTTTCTGGAGATGTAAGACTGGCTTGATCCGAGATAATCAAATCGTCAGAACTCAATTTCTTAGGGCTTGTCTGACAAGACGTCAAAATAATCAAGGTCACAAGACAAATAGACTTTAAATAGCAGCGGCTCATACAATCCCCTTAAAAAAACAAATGAAACGTAGGTTTCGTTTCGGTTTCGTCCTTATTTCTTTCTAGTTGAAAAAACGAAATCACTTCGGTTTTCTTACCAGGCTTGACATTGAAAACCACAAAGTCAGAATTGGCCACGATCATGTGAAGCCCTTTGCCCGCGCCACCTTTATCGGCTGTTCCTGTCTCTTCACCGTTGTAGTTTTTTTCTAAGTAACTTTGCAAAACTTTTTTAGTTAATGTTCCAAATGGATCGGTCACGCTGACCGCTAACAAAACACCGTCTGTTCCGTAACGTAAAGTGACCGCTTGTTCTGCGCTCAGTTCAACGCGGTCGATTCGCGACAAATGGTTAAACAAAGGCTTTCCTTCACTGTCGGCGGGAGCATCGTAAATAGCATTCATCAGCATCTCTTCAGCTACCGTATGGGCTTGTTCTAAGAATGTAGATCGCACACCAAAAGATTTAAAGTGCTCTTCCATTTTTTCAATTTCATCGGCCCGCTTATCCGAGCACGTGATTTTACTTTCAACGACGTGAGCCCCCCAAGATAAGTATTTTTCAAAACCAAAAAAATCTTTATTTAAAATTTTTGCGACCGTTGTCGTTAAGCTCTTAATCGTTAACGCGCGATTATCCGGATTTCTTGAGACGAAGTAAGGATGGGCCGGAAAGCGCTTTAAAAGATCTAAATACGACGAAATATCTTGGCCCAACATTAAAACCAAAGGCATACTTGGCCATCGGGCTTTTATTTCTGCAACACTGTCAGCCATTTCAACATCAATCAAAACTAAATCAGCACCTGACTTATGAAGTCCTGCAACCATCTCTTCACCGCTTGAAAACACTTCAAGTCCGACACCGGTTCCACCTAATGCCAACTTTGCGATAGTTTGTTGTTTCTTATTTCCATCACACAAGAAAACGCGACGAAAATGGTTTTGCCCTTGCCGTTCTGATAAATCGACAACGGGTTTTAAAAGATCAACGACTTCGCTGATGTTATTTGACCACTGACGAAGCTGAATCATATCAACCGATTGCACATTATCTTGCATAGCATGGTTCATTTGCTTTGCCGTTATCGACAGATGCATTTCTGAGATATTTCTTACCTTATCAACTAACTCTTGCGAACGCCGAGCAATTTCGTTTTCTAAAGTCTTATTCAGCTCTTTCAAGTTTTCTTGCGTTTTTTGAAGTTCTTTATTCGTCGCTTCGAACTTTTTCGCGCGGTCATTCGTTCGGTCTAACCTTAAAACTAAAACTTGTGTTAAAACTTGATTCATCAATACTTTAAACGCTTGTTTTTTTTCTTCAGGAAAATCATTAAAGTTCGATTCTTGAATGACAAATACGGTGACAATGTCTAAAGCGCGCACCGAGGCCATGGCCTCGCTCTTGTTAATCACGCTCATCTCACCTAAAATTTCACCGGGTGACTTCAATGAACTGACTATTTCTCCGTCGACTAAAACCTCAAGCTCTCCATGTCTTAAAAAATAGAGCGCTTGATTGGGCTGTCCTTGCGTCAAGATCAGTTCGCCATTTTCATAGCTTTGAACATTGAGCATTTTTGCAAAAGCCGCTAAGGTTTCTGCTGGAAAATTTTTAAAAAATAAATACTCAGAAATTTCTTTCTGAATTTCGGCTGGCGTCAGTGTTGATAATGCTTTCATAGGTTAATAATCAGTCAAAATGCGTTTCTAGGCAAATAGATCACGCCTAGCCTGGCCTAAGAATTTAGATTGTTTATGAAGTGTTTCGCTACATAAGAAAAGTCTCGGTTTTATGAATCAAAAAAGTGCTAAAATCGAAGTTCAGTTTTTTCGTCTGAGACTTCGACAAAAATTTTAAAGTTCTTCTGTCGAACTTTTAGAAAAGTGTTTAAGGTTTTTTCAAATAAAATTATTATTTTTAAGTTAAAAAATAATGAACGTAATGATTTCAATACCTTAGGCTGTCTCAATTTAGTTCGATAAGTCCAATACCTCAGAAGTATTAATGCTTTAGGCACGCAGTCGCACTCATACGTGATTCAGATATTCTTTCTCTACGAGCTATCGAAGTTCAAATCTAATCAGACGATAAGATGTCGACTGATCAAGGCAATGGAGGATTTTGTATGAAAAAAAATATTGGTTTATTAGTAGCAGCAGCAAGTGTGTTCGCTTTATCTAGTTGTGATAAAGGCGGCGCAGCGATCTCTGTTCTAGCCAGTACATCACAATTCCAACAAGCCGCAGTCTTTACTCCACGCAAACTAGACGTTTTATTTGTTGTCGACAATTCGGGTTCGATGGCGGCTTCACAAGCGAACTTAGCCACGAACTTTCCTTCATTTATCAATTACTTTAAAAATAAAGGTTACGACTATCGTTTAGCTGTAACAACAACTGATGCCTATTACGGTGATCAGTTCGTTACAAATGGTTGCTCACTTTGCACTGTAGGCCAAACACAATTTCGTTCGAGCGTAAGTCCAGCGATCCGCGTGGTCGATAATAACACGCCAAACTTAGAGTCGGTATTTAGCTCAAACGTACGTGTGGGCACAACTGGTAGCGGTGACGAACGCGCATTTTCAAGTATGAAAGCAGCATTAAACAGTTCTTTAAACGTCGACTTCCACAGAGCAGATGCTTTCTTAGCCGTTATTATTGTTTCTGATGCGGACGATTTTTCACATGATGATATGAGTTTAAATGAATCCTACGCGCAAGCGACTTTGCACCCGGTTTCTAACTACGTAACTGTGTTAAACACGTTTACCCATGGTTCACCTGTTCTTGACTATTCGGTTTCAACAATTGGTGTTCTTGATGCTGCTTGTAAAGCTCAATTAGCCAGTGGTGGCGAAAATAAAATTGGTAATCGCTACATGCAGTTATCAGATTTAACGGGTGGTACAAAAAATTCAATTTGTAATTCGTTTGCGACGGTTCTTGATAACATCAGTACTTCGATCGCGACTCAGACCCAGGCTTCGTTTCACTTAAATCGTGCCCCGGTTGTTAGTTCGATCAGCGTCATGGTGAACGGCGCCGTAGTTCCACAAAGTTCAACAAACGGATGGTCTTACGATAGCGTTTCACAAAATATTACAATCGTGGGTAGTACGTACCAACCACAAGCTGGTGCGGCAGTTACGATCAACTTTGACCCAGTTAGCTTAAATTAATTTAGTAAAGAGGAGAGAATAAAATGTTACACCCAGAAAACGGTTGGTTTGTCCTTCTTGGCGATCAAAAATACGGCCCCTATGATTATAAGACAATGATCCACATGATGCAGTCGAACCAATTGATGGACTACAACTACGTCTGGGCAGCCCATTTAGAAAGCTGGACTCCGATTCATCAATTAGAAGAATTCAGTAAAGACCGCTTTCAAGTTTTGCTCCAAGAAAAGTCTGAATTTGTAGGATCATTCATTAAACGCGATAAACCCCGCATGGATGTCGACATCCCTTTACTAGGTCATAACTCGATCCGTTTTTTTGACGGTAAAGTGACTTCGATTTCTGAAAGCGGCGCTTTGTGTTTATTGAACACTCCTTTAGTTCAGGTCGGCGACATTATCAAAATTCACATCAAGGCGAAAGACCAGTCTGACGTGGCGTTCAACATTGAAGCTGAAGTTATTCGCAAAAATTTCTCAAAACAACGCCTAAATTCGAAATCTGGCCTTTATTACGCTGTCCGCTTTAACGATATACAGTCTGTTGGTATTAACCAAATCCAAAAATGGGTTACTGCCGCTTAATTTGTTTTAATTTTAATATCCCTTTTAAGGAGGAACATGGCTTTTTTAAACTTCATGAATAGCACCGGAGTTGTTGGTTGGACAATTCTATTAACAGGCGTAGCCGCTTTAGCACTTGTTGTTGAAAGAGCACGTACCCTTTATTTTCACTATGGTTTAAACGTTGATGAATTTACTGGTAAGATTCAAACATTAGTTCTTGGTAAAAAAACTGAAGAGGCTATTATTGCTTGCGCTCAGTTAGAATCAAAACCTTTAGCGCGCGCGTTCAAAGTGATCTTAGAAAAGTCAGATCGCGACGACGAAACAATTTTCCAAGCGCAAGACATTGCGATGGCAGAAATCGTTCCCCTTTATACAAAGCGTTTACATTATTTATCAATGTTAGCCAACGTCGCGACTTTACTTGGTCTATTAGGTACGATCCATGGTCTTATCTTATCGTTCCAAGCCGTTGCCCAAGCTGACCCCGCTGAAAAACAAGCGATGTTAGCGGCCGGTATCGCCGTATCAATGTACACAACAGCATTAGGATTAGCAGTTGCGATCCCTGCCATGGTGACGTTCTCGTTCTTAACATCTAGACAAAATGAATTACTAGAGCAATTAACTGAGAAATGTTCGAAGTTAACAGAAGTTTTAACAAGCAGCCATATTCCGGGCCTTCATAAAGGCAACGTGTTTCCAGAGGCTTCAAACTTAAAATCAAATGGTCCGACTCCGCCATCTGCTAACACAAAAGTTTCTTAAGTTCTGGTTCGCTAGTCAAAATTTCTTCTAAGGAGAAATGA
Organism: Bdellovibrio sp.; assembly: GCA_014376935.1. Taxonomy (GTDB): domain Bacteria; phylum Bdellovibrionota; class Bdellovibrionia; order Bdellovibrionales; family Bdellovibrionaceae; genus Pseudobdellovibrio. The sequence goes on along the minus strand of JACMQO010000177.1, from coordinate 18,635 downwards.
ATGCGCGCACGTAAAAAAATAAAAATTAATCATAACTCAGAGTTCGAGCTAGATTTAGCTCCGTTACTTGCGGTTATGGTTAAATTAGTTCCGGTTCTTTTAGTTTCGTCAGCTTTCGTGCAAATGATGATTATCGAAACGGATCTTCCTCAAGTAGTACAACAAGCCATCGAAGAGCAGAAAAAAGATCCAAAACCGACATCAGTGGCGGTTGAGATGTCTAAAAAAACTGGCATCAAAATCGTAATCACTGAAGGCGAAAAACAAACGATTGAAACAGTTTCTCTAAACGCAAAGCAAGAATATGACCTTCCAAATATTCAAGCTAAATTTCAAGAAGTGAAAAAGGCTCACCCTGAAGTTTTTAAAATTGAAATGAATCCAGATGCTGATGTTCCTTATAAAGACGTAGTGCAAGTGATGGATGAGGCCCGTAAATCAAGAAATAACGACATCAAGTTTCCGATCAAAGATCAAAAAACAGGTGTCGATACAACAACACTATATATGTTTCCCGAAGTCGTCTTCGGCAACATGATGGATGGGTAGATATGAGAAGAACACGGTACGTACCCGAAATTAAAAAGCAATCATTCGGTCTAAATATCACATCGATGACCGATATGTTTACCATCCTACTGGTTTTCTTATTACAAAATTTCGCTGCTGGCGAAGTCGCGATCGATCCGGTCGCCGGAGTCAGACTCCCCTCTTCGAATTCAGAAAAAAATCCGGTGAATGCCGTTAAAATTTCTATTTCATCGACAGAATTAAAAATGGATTTAATTAAAGTAGCCGACGTGCAAAATAATTCTATTTCTGCGGCGTCAATTGACCCTAATGATTCTAACTTTGTTAAGCCCCTATTTGACGAGCTTCAAAAGTTTAATAAAGAACATGAAAAATTAGCAAAAACAGGCAAAGTTTTATTTTTAGCAGACCAAGCTATTCCTTACGGCACTTTACGTAAAGTGATGTACACGGCTTCAATGGCTGGCTTTCCAAACATAAAATTTGTGACCACTGCAGCAGGTAACTAACATGAAATTAAAAACAGGGATGATTTTAACCGTAGCGCTAATGTCACAATTAAGCGCTAAAACAGTTTCAGCGAACCAAGAAAACGTCAAAGGTTTACTTCCTGAAGTGCGTTTGAATTCAACGAATGAAGATACGAATAACGAAAAAGCATTTCAATCAGAAATGATGATTACCAAAGCCGAAAATAAGGCGATTGAATCTTTAAATAAAATTATCGTTAAAAAAAAAGGAACACCTGAAGAGTCAGATCTTCTGTTTCGCTTAGCAGAGCTTTACATGCGTCGTGCGAAGTCAGGCCGCTTCTTTGACCTAAACAGCAAAGAAAAAGCACCGAACGTTTCTCAGAAAGCGAAAGAGTCATTAAAAAGCGCGATCACAATTTACAACCGTATCGAAAAAGAATTTCCTAAATATAAAGAGTTAGACGCTGTTCTTTTCAATAATGCCATCGCCAATCAGCAAGTCGCGCAAATCGAACGCTCAAAAGAACTTTATAATAAATTAGTTAATACCTTCCCAAAATCAGCTTTATTAGCAGATGCACTACTTGAAATTGGTGAAGTTTACTACCAACAACAAAACTTTGCGCAGGCTTTAGAAAAGTTTAAAGGAATCGAAAGATTTCCGAAATCAAAGGCCTACCCTTACGGTATTTATAAATCAGCATGGTGTTACTATAACTTAAAACAAACAGATGAAGGCGTTAAGCAATTACTAGCCGTCATCAAGCAAAACCCGGCCAATTCAGCCGATCCAAAAAAATATAACTTACGTAAAGAAGCCCTTCGCGACTTAACATTGTTTGTTGGCGAAACGATGCCTCCTGAGCAGCTTTATGGATTCTTTGAAAAAATCACGACGACTGAAGAATTAGGCGATTCTTTAATGAGTTTATCATCAATCTACGAATCACATTCAAGATTTAAAGAAATCAATATTTTCGTCAAAGAATTTATTGAAAAACATCCTGAAAACCCAAACACGGCGAAATGCTACGCTAAACTAATTGATACGAATGAAACTTTAAAACAACGCGACACAGTTCTTAGCTTCATGAAAAAAATGGCTGAATTCTGCGCTAATAAGCCAAACGTTGAATGCCATGATGATTTCCGTAAAATCAGCTTAGAGATTTCAAAAAAATGGTGGGAAATTTGGCTTAAAAACAAAAAGAACACAGAATTTTCAAAGCTAACAGAACAGGCTTTCGAAATTTTATTAGCTAACGAAGACGTCTTAAAATCAGAAGCGAAATCGCGTTACGCCTACGCTGAACTTTTATTTCAACAATATAAGTTCGATCAAGCTAGTAAAAATTACGAAGATGTTTCAAACCAAAAAGGCGTTGATAAGACTTTAGGTCACGATGCTTTATACGGCGCTTTATTTTCGATCGAAAAGTCTTTAGATAAAAAAGACGATTCTAGTTTAGTTGAGCATCAAAAAGCTTTAGCTGAACGCTATTTAAAAGAATATCCAAATGGCGAACACGTCACTTCACTTCAATACAAATTAGGCTTTATCGCTTACAAACAACAAGATTACGATAACGCATTGAAATTATTAAATCCGTTAACAGCTAAAGTAAAATACCCTGAAATCAAAACAAAGTCTGAAGATCTAATCTTAGATATTTACAATATCAAAAAAGATAATAAATCGATTCAAGCCTTTGCCAAGAATGTCTTGAAATCTTCGTCATCAGAATCGCGCAAGCAGAATCTAACTAAAATCGTTGAACAATCACATTATGCGCAAATTCAAACAGATGCAGCCTCCCTACCCATTACGCAGCAAATTGATCAGTTACATGCCTTTTCAAACGAACATGCCAATTCAAAATTAGGTCAGGATGCTTTCTGGCAGTCGATCTCTTTAGCTTATTCTAAAGGCTATGATGTTTTGGGTGCTGATTTAAGTTTAGAATACGCTAAAAAATACTCGAATGACCCACGAAAAATTGACTCGATGAAAGAAGCGACTAAGGCTTATATCGATGCGGGTCAAATCAAAAAAAGTATCGCTACATTACGTGAATTAGCAGTATTAGATCCGAAGCATGGTTTAGCTAATTTAGAAACTTCCTGTGATTTATTACGTGTGAACAACCAATTACCAGAAGCACGTGGTTGTTATAAAGGACTATTTGATCAAGTTGATAAATCAAAAAAAGCTGAACTTTTATCAAAGATGGTTAAATCATTTAAAGACGGTAAAAATTCGTCTGAATTAGAATCATTAGAAAATCAAATTTTAAAAGAAAATATCGAACCCTATGCAACGCAGTTATTATTAACAAAAGCGAAAAATTTATTTAACGAAAGAAAAACAAGCGAAGCCTTTAACTTGTCGTTAAAAATTAATTCACGCCCCGTCGACGCTGATATCCGCGCTGAAGCTCGTTTGATTCAAGCTCAAGTTCTAGAAAAAGAATTTGTGAATCAGAGTGTAAAAGCCAAAGAAAGTAAATTTGCAACGGTGCTGGCGATGAAGACTGAAAAGTTAGATAAAGCGCACACGGCATTCTCGACAACGATTAAGATGTCAAAGAATGACCAGATACAGGCGCAAGCCCTACAAGGTATTGACCGACTTTATACGCACTACATCGAAGCCGTTACCAATATGCCAATTCCAGATTCTTTAAATCCGGAAGAGCAAAAAACCCTTCGCCAAGAGCTTGTTAAATTAACGACACCTTTCGCGAATAAAAAAACAGATAACCTTGCGCAGTTAAGAAAAATAAGTAAATTATCAACGACCGTTTCTGAATCCATCAACTGGGCAGAACTGAACGTTGAAAAAACGGTCGAGCCGCGTGTGGTCTTCCCGTCGGCGCAAAAGTTAACTAGCTTTATTCCGACTCAATTTGAGATTTCTAATAACGGCTATACACGTCTACCCGCTTCAGAAAAGAAATGCGACGTGAATGCACCCACAGCCGCAAGTCTAGGTGGTTGTATTCAGACAAGACGCTTTAACGAAGCCGAAACGCTAGCCTTTAAGTTATCTGGCAATAAAGAAACGCGTGCGACAGGCTTGTACTACTTAAGCGTTATCGCCGACAAACAAGGTGATACGGATAAGGCTTTGTGGCTGATTGAAAAGTCATACGCCTTAGATCCAGAAAATTCGATGATCAATTATCAAAAAGGTAAAGCTCTATATTCTGTCGAAGGAATCAACAGCGCTTTACCTTATTTCGAAAAAGTTTTAGACATGAAAAAAGCTTCGCCAGAATTAGTCGTCATGAGCGCTCTGAAATCATTCTCAGATAAGGATTATATAACGGCGACCGAGGAATTTTCTAGATTATCTAATGATGAGCTTTATACTTATAGTCTAGGTGTGCTGTACGTCGAGGCGACGGTCCAGAAAGGTGAAACGGACCAGGCTTTAAAATTATCGTCAAAATTTCTTAATTCTAAGGGCGATAATGTCGATATGTGGATAGAACAAGCACGCGTACAAGAATTATTTGCGATGAATAAAGAAAGTGCAGCAGCAAGTTACCAAAAAGCACTTTCCAAAACATCGAACGCTGATCAGAAAGATTGGCTGAAAAAGAAAATTGATTTTTTAAAGAATAAAAACAGTCAGATAACGTCGTACGTTGGTGGGAATTAAAGCGGACTGGAATTATAAAAGGACGACTTATGAAAATGCGGGACGTAATGTTAGCAATGACTGTGGTCTTAACCACCCCGATAGTTGCTTTCGCAAAAAAAACTGAAGTCAGAAAAGTTCAAGAAGTTAATTTTTCTGAGATGAACCTTAAAGGGACTATTCGTAATCCTGATGGGGCTTATCTTGTGCAGAAAAAGGGCCTTAAGTTCATGCCATTGCACGATGTGCAAAAAAACATGGACGCGAAGCTTCGTGAAACTTCACTTTATATCGACTAATTACTTAGGGGTAAAGAACGTATGTCAGTATTAAAACTTAAACAGACGACTTTAAATGGGCAAACGAAAGTTTTTAAGATCGATTCAAAATCGACTTTGAAAACTTTTGGAACATCTCGAAAAGCCAATTTAATTTCGATCGACCCTGACTCTTCTAAATTTGAAGGCGCGTTTGAGCACCGTGAAGACGGATGGCACTTTATTACTTTCGACCTAGCCAGTAAGCGCTCAGATATCAAAATCGAATCAAACACGTCACTACAAATTAAAAACTCGTCCTTCGATTTTGCTATTCAAAATGTGCAAGAGCATTTATACACAGATTTTGAAAAATTAAATGTAACCGGTGGCGTAGAGAAACAACTTTACATCGTCAGCCGAAACAACCGTATTTTAAAAACGCAGGTGACTGAAAAAAACGCGGGCTTTAAATACCCGATCAACGGAAAAAATAATTTATTTAAATTAGCCGCAAGCCCAGAATGGATCACAGAAAACCACGAAGGCTTTGAAATTAAATCTAAATTGATTAAAGTTGATTCGTTAGCGCATTTATCAAAGTCTAAAAATCAATCTTTAAACCAAAATGAAAAACGTACGGTCATCGCTACTTTAGCCCTATTCGGCTTTGTGGCTTTCATGGCGTTTTTAGCTCCTAAAAATGAAATTAAGTCAGCCGCAAACGAAATTCCAAAAGCTTCGGCAAACGTGGTTGTTAAATTAGAAAAGAAAAAAATAGTTGAACAAAAACCAAAAGCGCCAACACAAGCGTCTTCGGCACCGGCTCAGGCTAAAAGTGTTCCGAAAGAACAAAGTGGTTCGGCTCCGGCGGCCGGCAACAAAGTTTCGGCGATGTTAAAAGGTGCGGTCGGTGTTCGTATTTCTCAGTTAATCGGAAAAGTATCAGCAACAGATGCTAGAACGGCCAACGTTCTTGTGACTTCAGCAGGCGTTAAAGCTGGCGAAGGTTCTACAGGTCGTGCGTTAGCAGCCGTTGGTAAAGTTGAATCATCAGGTCGTAACTGGAATGGTGAATCCGCTGGATCAGGCACGGGCGTCGCTACGGCTGGCATCGGTGGTGGTAACGGAACAAAAGGTCTTGGCGGCGGCCTTGGCCAAGGTAAAACGGGATCAGGCGGCGTAGGTCTTATTGAAGAAGAATCAGAAGTCACTGGTGGTCTTGATCGCGAAATTATCGCTCAGTACATCAAAACGCAATTAGGCCAAATTTTATATTGTTACGAACGTCAGTTGTCTGCAAACCCTGAGTTATACGGTAAAGTAGCCGTGAAATTCACGATCAGCGGTAACGGACAAGTTGAAACACAATCGATTAACGACACGACTTTAAAAAGTTCGCCCGTTGAAGGTTGTATTTTAAGTAAGGTTTCTAAATGGAAGTTTCCAGAGCCTAAGGGCGGAACTAAAGTTTTAGTCACCTACCCGTTCTTATTTAAAAGTACAAATTAAACTAACGTAAACGAAATCAAGGAAGAACCAACGCACATGAAGGCAACAGCAGGAGAAACACAAATGAACAAAAGCAGAATCAACATGAAGTTAACATTAGCTACGGCAATCGTTATCCTAGTCCCCTTTTTCGCAGCTTCGGCCTTAGCGGCCGATGAAAAATCACCATCAACTGCTGCGACTCCCGCACCAAGAGGTTCTGATAAAGTTGATCTTAAAAAATTAGAAGATAAATACTGGTCAGCTAAAGATGACGAATACGGTGTCATCCAAAATAGAACCTTCGCAAAAACAGGAAAGTATTATGGATCACTGGTTTACGGTCCGTTATTAAATGACCAATTCGCAAAATCGCGCGCTACGGGCGGAATGTTAGGTTATTACTTAACTGAAGATTTCGGTGTGGAGTTCAGTTACTTGTCTTACGACTCGAAACAAAATGATAACGTGAATGGAATTTTAGCTTTGGGTGGATCTCCAAGTTACAACTTACTAAAAGCGAACAAATCAATTTCTTTAACGTACACTCCGTTTTACGCAAAAATGGCGTTCATGAATAAAGCAATTTTATATTTCGATATGGGTTTCACAATTGGCGCAGGTATGACTGACTACGAAGTTCAAAAAGTGGTCGGTACGGGTGTTGATTCTCCGGCGAACGAAACGAAATCAGCGCCGCACGTTGAAATCGGCATCATGCAACAGCTTTTCATTTCGAAAAACTTTGCCTTCCGCGCCGACATTAAGAACACATTTTATACACAAAAAATGCAACAGTACAAAGCCGCTAGCGAATCAGTACGTACCGAGACAAACAAAAATGTGAACGATACAACGATCACATTTGGTTTAACTCTTTTCACAAACTAAGGGTGAAGTAAATATGAAAAAGAATGAAGTATAACCCAAAAAATAATGTAAAGATCTTAGCTCTAACATTTCTATTATCTACTGTGGCTCAGGCCCAATCGGTCATCGACGTTAAGTCGGAAGGCCGTAAGCCTGTTTCTAAAGTGATTTACCGTCAATCAGGTGTTCCTGCTTTTGAACTTGTTCAAAAGAAAGGAACCGAGATGGTTAAAATCAAAGATATTCCTAAACTAGATATCGGCGATGAAAAACAACTCGCAGCCGGTGATGCGGACTTTAAGCTGCCGTCATCACGTGATTTAAAGATTCAACCTGTTCAAGCTAAAACGTCGCCGGCGATGATTGTTATCCCGCCCGTGATGTTAAGCCCGGTTCAGCCATTGAAAAAATTAATCGCCGAAACAAGCATCGATAAAATTCCAACCGTTCAACCTTTGGCGATCGTTGAAGAGCCGGTGGTTTCAAGTTCAGATGCTGGGTTGAAGAACCTAGTCGAAATTAAGCCTGACGAATACAAAATGTTACAAGCTTTGATTTTTCTTGAATACCAAAAGAAATATGATCTAGCGATGAACTTATTCGTTGAGCTGATGGACGTTCCAGAATATCGTTCACAAGCCTTATACAACTACGCCCAAACGGCGTATGGCTTAGGGTTATATTCTGAATTCAGAAATAAAATGATTCAAGTGACGAAAGAAACGAAAGATCTAGCGTTAAAAAAACTAGCCGTTGAAAGCTTAGTCAAAAACGTCAGCGCTTTAGAAAATTCGGACATCGGTCAAATCGATCCTTTAGTCGAATCATTTGATATTGATATCACCTCAAACGATAAATACTTACTTAGAAAAGCTAAATATTTTTCTGAAAAAGGTGATTTAGGTCAATTAGAAAGTGCGTTAACATTTATTCCGACGACGTCTCCGCTTTATCCAGAGGCTTCGTTACTAAAAGCCGTTTTTAACTACCGTCAAGGTCAGTTAGATACCGCGATCACTGATATCGAAACGGCATGGCCGTTGATCGAGTCGAATAAAAAAGACCAAATCCGTAACTTGTCAGCGTTAACATTAGCCCGTCTTTACTTTCAAAAAGGCGACTATAAAACGTCATACCAAACCTATTTAAAGATCGATAAATCAAGCCCTTCATGGTTACAAGCCATGGTTGAACAAGCTTGGACGCAAATCTTAGCGGGCGACAACGAAGGGGCTGCGGGAAATATGTTTTCGCTTCACACCGATTTCTTCCGCAAGGCTTACGCACCCGACACATACATCGTGCGTACCGTCGGTTATTTAAACTTATGTCAATTCGGTGATGGCGTTAGCGTATTAAACGACTTACAAAAACGCTATAAAGTAACCCAAGAAAAACTAGAAGCGTTTAAAAAGAATAACCAAGATCCAATCAAATATTACGACCTAGTTAAAAACTGGTTACGTGATACCAAGGTCGAAGAAGTTGAAGGAATTCCTCGTGCATTCATCGTTGAATTAGCTCGTCATCCAAACTACACGACGATCCAAAAACAAATGAATAAGTACGAAGAAGAAAATTCACGTTTCAATAAAATCACGATTGATCTGATTCGTAAAGAGCGCGAAGCCCGTTTAAAAATGCTTCAAACTAAAAACGAATTCGCCGTTTTAAAACGTGAAAAAGCGAGCCCAGAAAAATTACGTAAGAAAGAACAACAATTCTTAGCCGTAGGGGTTGAGCACATGATCATCAGTCGCGCGCGTGAAGGCATCAAAAAAATGCGTGCAGCCGCGGTGGCTCGTTTAGATCAAGAGAAAGATGTTTTACGTAACCAAGTCGCTAAAAACTTGAAATCAAGATACTCTGATTTCGTGGCGACTTTAGGTAACCTAGTCGATCAAAAAGATGTTTTATCTTACGAAATCTATTCGGGTGCTGGCGAACATATCCGCTTCCAGATGGCCGGTGGACAAGTTCAAGATCGCGCCCCTGCCGCCTTAACACCGGATGAAAATGAAAGTTATAAATGGAAATTTAAAGGCGAAGTTTGGGAAGATGAAATTGGACACTACCGTTCATCTTTGAAAAACGTATGCCCGTCTGACGATTTAGCCCACAATGAAGGAAGTAACTAATGAAAAAATTAACTTTATTAACAGCCGCACTATTAACTGTACTGACATCAGCCGCCGTTGCCGAAACGATGAATGCATCGCAAGGGTTAGATAAAATTAAGAACAACTTAGAAAATTCAAAAGCCAATCAAAAAGAATACGACCGTAACTTAAACGTCGTAAATCAAAATATTAACGAAGTGAATAAAGCAAAATCGACTGTTTTAAAACAGAAAGAAGCTGTATCGACTGAAATCGTTAAAAATAACGAATCACTTAAAAAAGTAATGGTTCAAGAACGCGACATTTCGACGTTATTAAACCAAGAGAAAGAAAAATTAGCGGCCGAACAAAAACAAGTCGAACAACTTGAAAAAATGATGGCGCAAATCAAACAAAACCAGCAACAACGCGAAACAAACATTGCTGACTACCAAAACCAATTAAAAATGACAACCGATGAAAAGAAAGCGTGGAAAGACCGCGAAGCTGAATTACGTGGCCAAGAAGCCAAAACAATTCAGTCGGTACGCGCATTAGCGTCTGAAGAAAGCACTTGGAACAACAAGAAAAAAGGTTACGAAGGCGAATCAAAACGTTGGGCCTCAGAAGCCGACAAACAACAAAAAATTCACGACACGTATCAAGGTTTAGCTGAACAAAATAAATAATACTGGGTATTTTTCTCGTCGAAAATATCTAGTTTCGGACCGAATCACCAAAACCAGAAACAACACCGCGGAGTGAATGAAAATTCACTCCGTTTTTTTTAAACTTTGCGACCAAACCTAGACATGACCTTATTTAAAACTTGAAGAATCGCGGTCACGCCCAAAACGCGCCCAATCCCGACGAAAACCCCCAAGGCCAACCCAACACTGATCATCAAATTAAAGATCAACCCAAGTGTTCCTACTGGCAATAATGGCTTCAATAAATAAAATGTATGCGCCACACCACCCGTTACAGCAGCAAGCACCGCAAACGTCAGTACGTTTTTAAAAAAGCCTAAGTAATTAAAACCCGACACAAAGAACGGAAAGAACGAAAGTAAGAAAATTAAATTCAGTGACGCCGAAATCGTGGTTGAAACCATCAAGCCGCGCACTTGCCAATGCTCCATCAAAATCGGCGCAAGGATAATATGAACAGTTAAGCACGCTGCCGAAACCACGGCCGGAAACCAAGTGTTCTTAATCGCATAGTAAGCCGGAGTTAAAACCCGCACCGCACTTGAGAAAATCATGATCCAACAGTAAGTCTTTAAAATATCAGCCGTCGCCAAAACATCTTGTAAAGAGAAGCGTCCGCGACCAAATAACAACTGCACGATCGGTTCGGCTAAAGAAAATAAACCCGCCGCGGCCGCCATCGATAATAAAAGATTCAGCTCTAAATAATTCTGCGCCGTTTGCGACATGCGGTCTTTTTGATTGCTTGAAAATAACCCCGATAACATCGGCAGTAAGGCCGTACCAAGACTGACTGATATTAATGATAACGGAAGTTCAATCAAACGATCGACATAATTAATATAAGATATGGTTCCTTCGTGAAGAGACGACGAAAAACGCAAATTCACAATCGTCGTGAACTGCAAAAGACCCATCCCGAAAAGCCCGGGAATCATATTTCGAACGACTTTTTGAAAATCTTTATTTCTGAAATCAAACGACAGCTTTGGAAAAAATCCCGCTTTGACCAAGGCCGGCACCAAAAGAGCGGCTTGTAATAGCCCCCCGATTAGAACTCCCCACCCCAATTGATCGCCTTCAACCGCAAACCAACTGCGCGGAGCCACGGTCGAAATAATCATCGCCAAATTCCACAACGTGGGCGCGATCGCCGGTAACGCGAACTGACCCAGGGCATTTAAAATACCCATCATGAAAGCGTACGAGCTGACAAAGAAGATAAAGCCAAACATCAACTTCGTTAACCGAAGGGTCAGCATGTATTTTTCAACGTCATTAATATAGGTTTGGTCTAAAACCAGGTTCAACAAAGGTTCTGGGTGTAAAATCCCAAAAGTCGTTAAACATCCTAAAATGACCAATAAGAAAGTATAGACCGTGTTGACTAAATTTTGGGCTCTAGCCTGGCCTTCTTGGTTGCATTCCACGAAAACAGGGATAAAACTGACCGACAAAGAGCCTTCGCCAAGCAGCCTTCGGAATAAGTTGGGTAACCTAAATGCGGCTCCCCAGGCGTCTGTGATGCGTTTATCGAAGTAGGCTGCAAGTAAGCTTTCGCGCAATTGACCCAACACCCGGCTGGTCATCGTTCCGAACGCCATTTTCATTGCATTCTTCAGTACAGATTGATGTTGCTTGTCTGAATGCTCTATGTTATTTCCTAACCTTTGTTTATTTTATAAATCCTATATGGAGGTTTTAAGTGGCACAACACAAATCAGCGGCAAAAAGAGCTCGTCAAGCTGTTAAGAAAAACGTTATCAACACGAACCGTAAATCTAAAGTTCGTACGAGCGAAAAAACATTAGCTGCAGCTATCAAAAAAGATGATAAAAAAGCTATCCCTGAATTACTATCTAACTACACAAGCCAAATGATGAAAGCCGCTCAAAAAGGCGTTTTCAGCAAATCAACGGCTTCTCGTAAAATCGGCCGTTTATCAGCACAAGTTCACAAAGCAGCAGCTGCTAAATAGTTTTAAGTTTTGATTTGAAGTTTTTAAAGCCTTGAAAAAGGCTTCAAGCTAATTCGAATTGAGTCGACGACTTCCGAGCCACATAAGCTCGGATTTGTCGTTTTAGGGCTATTGAAATATCATCAAAGCCAACGCCATAGATAAACTGATCATTTGCTTGCACCTTATTTTTCAACGTCGTGCGCACCGAAAAAAAATCACCTTCAGAGATAAAAAAATTCACAATTATTTGTTGGTTATCATCTAGCACGTAATCTGATTTAAAAGAGATTCCACCTTCGCCGATTTCAACGCCATCAACGACAGTTGCTTTACCACGACACAAGAAAGTTATTTTCTTGCGAAAGACTTTACGCGGAAATTTACGTCGGGATGGAGGCAAAACGCTCTCTTTACTCATAGTCTACGTATCGGCCAAAAAGCACTTTTTCTTAACTGTCTCAAATTAAGAATCAAACATCATTTTCAGCAAAAACCCTAAGGCCGCAGAAAGGATCGACCGAAAAATACCTAGAGGGAAATCCATGAGCATTAAATCAACTCCGGCGAAGTTAAAGCAAGATCTAGCTAAAAATCCGCAAGCCTTGGCGCACCCATCGCACGTTCCAGCAGTTCAAGAGCCATTTCGCGATGTAACGAAGTCATTAGCTCAGTTACCCGCAAACCAAAATCAAAATAATGTAATTGCGACCTACAAAGATTTAATCAAACCGATTCACGATCAAATCGCTTTTCAAAAAAAACAATTCCTGTTCGCCGTGGCTTTCATCGTTTTAGCAACCACCTTACTTTTAGCGTACCACCAGGTTACAAAACCACGCGCGATCGCTTCTACATTCAATGGCTTTGTAACAGACGCCACGCCAACGCACACCGAGCATTATCAGTACGATAAAAGCTGCTACGAAGGCGAAAAGGGAGAGCAAATTTGCATGGAACGCACCAGTCAAAAAAGATAATTCATAAATTTTAGCTTTTTATTAAGCGCTTTTCTTATTGTCAAAAAAGTTAGACGGTAAAATCATTTTTTCGGCGTTGATGATATCTAACACGCGCGGCACATTCCCCGAGCACACAAGCTTACCAAAACGATCCCGCTGAAATAACGTTGAACGCTTGATGATGTCGCCTTCCATTGTGGTTAGCTCGACGATTTCGGTGACTTCACGCTTACCGTTTGAATGGCGCTTCAATTGAATTATTAAATTAAAGGCTTGCGACATCTGATAACGAATTTGTCTTAATGGCAGATCGATACCCGCCAAATAAACCAAAGATTCGATTCGCGACAAGCAATCAATCGGCGTATTCGCATGCACGGTCGTCATCGACCCTTCATGGCCAGAATTCATCGCCTGTAACATTTCAAATGTTTCGTCTTTACGACACTCGCCCACGAAAATTCGGTTGGGTCGCATGCGTAATGCGTTCACCAAACAATCCCGCACCGAAAGTTTACGCCCCGGCTCGTTCACAGCTTGTAGTGCTAACCAATTCGGATGTTGCAATCTAATTTCAGCGACGTCTTCAATACTAACGATTCGTTCGTCAAAAGAAACTAATGATCCCAACGTATTTAGAAACGATGTTTTACCGCTACCCGTTCCGCCCGAGATCACGATATTTAATTTTGATTCGACCGCAACCTTTAAAAATTGAGCGGCTTGCGATGAAATAAAATCACTTTGCGCTAATTGATCTAACGTTAAACTTTTCGCCGAAAACTTTCTGACCGTCATGGCGGGGCCTTTGGGCGATAATGGTGGCAATGTAATATTATAACGATGGCCTAACGGTAAAATGCCATCAAAGGCGTAACCCGTCGAAATATCTTTTTTATCGAAACTTAAAACCGCATAAATAAGTTCTTGATATTGTCTGGCATCAACGAAGCGAACGCTGGTTTCGACCAACATCCCTTTGTGCTCAACGAAAATTTTATCCCACGTATTGATCATGATCTCGGTAATGTCCGAAGATTCAAATAATGATTTCAGTGGGCCGTAGTCGATACTCATGGTTATTTATCGGCTCGTTCGATAGCGAATATGACCCGCTTAAATTATTCTAATTTTGAGACAGTGACGATGATCTTAATTTATAACGAACATGACTTAAGAACCATGTTCTCGAGCCAAATATGTGATGAAACTGGCGACGACTTTAAAGCCTTGTCTGTCTCATGAAGAACGACCAGGGCGTCTTCTAATTTACGAATCGGCCACACGCGGGCCTGATCGCAATAACTTTCAATAAAATAACTAGGTACTTGCGCTAAGCTGGCTAACTTAGCGCCGCCAATGCCTTGATCCATTCCTGATCTGACGGTCAATAGCATACGCACATGGCGTGATAATAAAGCGATAATACCGATTTCATTTTGGCCTTGATCTAAAAGTGAAACCAATTGTTCAAGCGCTTTCACGCGGTCTTTTTGGCCAATGGCTTTCGTGAAATCGAAAATGCTTTCTTCACGACTAAATGAAACAACCGCATTCACGTCACCTAATTCAATATTGGTTTTTGTGCCGATGTACTGTTGAATTTTTTGAATTTGGCTATCAAGTTCAGATAAGTTATTACCCACTAAACGGTGAAGTCTGTGAATCGCGTCCGCCGTGATACGTAAATCTAAATTTTGGCAAAGATATGAAATCCATTGCGGGATTTGATTATCGTAGGGCTTTTTAAATTCAACGCAAATCGCTTTATCTAATAAAATCTTAATCGCTTTTTTTCGCTTATCGACTTTTTCGGCAAAAATAACGAACACCGATGAATCGACCGGATTTTCTAAAATCGGTTCCAGCTGCATAAGCTCAGCGTCTTTTAATTCATGCGCATTTTTTAAAATAATTAAACGCTGCGGAGAAAAAACCGGTAGCGTTTCAACCGTATCGCGCACGTTACTGATTTCAGCATCGCCCGAATAAAATAACGAGTAATTGAAATCCATCGTGTTTTCATCAAGCACGGCATATTTGAAACGATCGACGCACTGATTTAATAAATAGGGCTCATCACCGAATAAAAAATAAATCGGTTGGAATTTTTTCGATTCCAAATCTTTATATAATTTATTCTGATCGACTAAAGCCACGGGTTCCTAAAGCTATATGTTAAATAAAATATTAATTTAAAAAAGTTAAATTAACTGCGACTTAAAAGTTTTCAATCATGCGGTCAAAGCCCGCCTGCATCATCTCTTTTGAAAGTGCGTCCAAAGTCTGCCGTTTTGCAGACTGGTTGTAAAGAGGGTTACTGCTGTTAATAACTGGTAGCGTAATTTGTGCGGCCGTAAAATTTTTCGTCTGCTGAAAGTTTCCACTCCACAAAACGGCATTTGATCCTTTTTTCTTCAAACTTAAATCAACCGAGACCGATACTTTATACTGTTGAACCAAAACGCTTCGCTTTGGTAAATAGGTATCATTTTCGGCCTCTAAAATTGAATCGTCGGCGATAACCGTGATGGATGCTATCGTTCCTTGCAAAACAGCTTCAGCATTCGCTTCTTCATTTTCAACACGCGCGACATTTGAGCGTAATGCCTCTAATTTTAAAGCATTCGTAAAAAAGACTTCGACCCCAGGCTCGGTTGTTGTATTTTTAAAAAGTGGAATCTGAATATGTTTTACTCCGCCTGGTAAGGCGTCCAACTTCGTGCTTAGGTTATAAGCGCACGACGAGATGACTGAGGTTGTTATGAGTAAAATAAAAAAGGTAATTTTTTGTTTCATCTGCTTTAATAAACCCGCAAGGAAAGACGTATGTCAAACCCTATTCTTTTAGCTCCAGGCCCGGTTCAGCTGCACCCCGAAGTGCAGAAGATATTGGCGCACCCAATGATCCACCATCGAACGCCCGAGTTCGATCAGATTCTGTCACATGCATTATCTGGTTTAAAATTTTTATTTCAGACGAAACAACCCGTCTTAATGCACACATCCACGGGCAGCGGCGCTATGGAATCAGCCTTGGTTAATTTATTAAATCCGGGTGATGAAGTCTTAGCGATCGTATCAGGAAAGTTTGGCGAGCGCTGGGCCGAAATGGCCGAAATTTTTGGTGGCAAAGTTTCACGTTTGAATGTCGCATGGGGTTCTGGCGTTCATGCTGAAGATGTTCGAACTTATTTAAAAAATAATCCGCAAATTAAAATCGTGATGACCCAGGCTTGCGAAACCAGCACGGCCACGGTTCACGATATTAAATTACTTGGTGAAATCGTCAGCGAAACAGAAGCTCTTTTATTAGTCGACGGTATTACCGCAGTGGGTGCCTACCCGATGCCCATGGATGCTTATAAAATTGATGCGCTGATTGCCGGTAGCCAAAAAGGTATTATGTTACCCACGGGTCTTAGCTTTATTTGTTTATCAGAAAAAGCGTGGGCGAAAGCACAAACGGCAAAAACACCGCGCTACTATTTTGATTTACGCAAAGAATTGAAAGCCAATCAAAACGGAGAAACGTTATTTTCGTCTCCTGTGCCGCTTGTGAAGTCATTAGAATACGTTCTGTCGATGATTCAAAAAACGGGTTTTGATCTCCATTTTAAAGAGATCAAACGTCGCGCTGATTTCACGCGCGCGATCGGTCAAAAGATGGGACTTACTTTATACTCGAAATCACCTTCTGATTCAGTCACGGCCTTTAATCTACCAGCTGACATCAAAGGCGTCGAGCTTCGCGCGCACCTTGAGAAAAAATATTTTGTCACCGTGATGGGTGGTCAAGATCAAGCCAAAGGTAAAATTTTACGCTTAGGTCACATGGGATATATTTTAGACGCAGATATGATCAATACGATGGAGCTTTTAGCGCTTGCTTTAGCTGACTTTAACTTTAACGTGAATCCCGCAGACGTTAGACGGATGTCTGAAGCGTGGCTGAAAGAAAATCCTTTATGACTTCAAATAGCGCTCAAAAAAAAATTCTAATTTGTGATCGATTTTCAACAGAAGCCTTTGCGTCTCTAAAAAAAAGTCCAAATTTTGAAGTGATCCTGATTAAATCTGAACAGCACTTTAACGACGAAGTTAAAACGGCCCACGGATTAGTGATCAGATCGAAACAAAAAATCAACTCGGCCGTACTAGACCTTGCTAAAAACTTAGAAGTGATCGTCACGTGCACCAGTGGTTACGATCACATTGATTTAGTCGAAACAAAAAAACGCAATATCACCGTCATGTACACGCCTGAAGCGAATCAAATTTCGGCGGCCGAATTGACGTGGGGTTTAGTTTTAGCCTGCACACGCCACATCGTGGCCAGCCACCAATCGATTAAATCGGGCAAATGGTTACGTGAACCTTTTTTGGGATTTGAATTATCTGGAAAAACCTACGGCATCGTTGGTCTTGGCCGAATTGGTTCACGCGTGGCGAAAATGGCCAACGCTTTCGGCATGACCGTTTTAGCTTTTGATCCGTACCAAGATGACGACGTGTATGAGGCCGCACAAGCCACCAGAGTCAGTTACGAAGAGTTATTAAAACAGTGCGATATCATCAGTTTTCATGTGCCCGCGACGAAAGAAACCAAATACATGTTTAATCGCACGCACTATGAATTTGTTGATCCGAATATGATCATCATCAACACGTCACGTGGATCGGTGATTCAAGAAGACGACTTAGCCGTTGCCTTAAACGAGAAAAAAATTCGCGCCGCGGGTCTGGATGTTTTTGAAAAAGAACCGATCCCTGCTGTTTCCAAGCTGATGAAATGCACGAATGTAGTTCTAACGTCACATTTAGGCGCATTTACTGAAGAAGCTTTTGCAAAAGCCTCGATGCAAGGTGCTTTACAGATTGAAAATTATTTTAAATTGAATAAAACAGACAATGCTCTTCCCCTAGTTAATCTTTGGGGATCACTCTCTTTTCAGGAAGGAACTTAAATATGTCAGCATTAGTAGTCATTGGCGCTCAGTGGGGCGATGAAGGTAAAGGTAAGTTAGTTGACGTATTTGCCGCAAACTCAGATCTTGTGGTGCGTTTTCAAGGCGGATCAAACGCCGGTCATACATTGGTTGTGAACGGTAAAAAAACGGTTCTTCATTTAATTCCGTCAGGCATTTTACATTCGGATAAAATGTGCATCATCGCATCTGGCGTTGTGATCGATATCTTTGGCTTAGTGAAAGAGATCCAAAATTTAAAAGCCGCTGGTTTTGCAATTTCAAACATGCAGTTATTAATTTCTGATAACGCAACTGTGTTACTTCCGTATCACAAGGCCCTAGATCAAGCGCGCGAAAAAAGTTTATCCGAAGGTAAAATCGGAACGACCGGTAAAGGTATTGGACCCGCTTACGAAGACCGCGCTTCACGCAGAGCTCTTGTGATGAGCGACCTATTCGATAAAACAACTTTGATGGCGAAATTAGAATTCGTTTTAAAAGAGAAAAACGTTTTATTAACAAAAATGTACGACGCTGAAGCGATCAGCGCGAAAGATATCTTTGACCAAATTCAAACGGTGGTTGAAGAGCTTAGCCATTACCGCACAACAGACGTAGGATTGATCGTTGCCGCAAAGCTAAAGCAAGGCCGCCGCGTTCTATTTGAAGGCG
>JACMQO010000176.1 GCA_014376935.1 Bdellovibrio sp. | reverse complement strand
GGAACTTATTTTCCGATGACGGGTAAAAAACATTTACGCGCACAAGAAATCGCGATGGAAAATGGCCTACCTTGTATTTACTTAGTCGACAGCGGCGGCGCTTTCTTACCTTTACAATCAGAAATCTTTCCAGACCGTGATCACTTCGGAAGAATTTTTTATAATCAAGCCCGCATGAGCGCGCAGGGTATTTCACAAATCGCCGTCGTTATGGGTTCATGCACGGCGGGTGGAGCTTACGTTCCGTCGATGAGTGACGAAAACGTGATCGTGAAAGATAATGGAACTATTTTCTTAGGCGGCCCTCCGTTAGTGAAAGCCGCAACGGGTGAAGTCGTTGATGCGCAAGATTTAGGTGGTGCAACAACGCATTGTGAAATTTCTGGTGTCACCGATCACTTCGCTGAAGATGATTTACACGCAATTGAAATCACGCGATCGATCGTAAGAAATTTAAATAAACGTAAAGCGGTTACGTTAAAAACAATTCCGATCGAAGAGCCGCTTTATTCAACAGAAGATATTTACGGAGTATTGCCGGCGGATTCTAGAATTCCGTACGATATCCGCGAAGTGATTTCACGTATCGTTGATGGTTCAAAGTTTCATGAATTTAAAGCGCTTTATGGAAAAACTTTAGTCACAGGCTTCGCCCACATTTGGGGAATGCCCGTCGGAATCATTGCAAATAACGGAGTCTTATTTAGCGAAAGCGCACAAAAGGCCGCACACTTTATCGAATTGTGCGAGCAGCGCGAAATTCCGTTAATCTTTTTACAGAATATCACCGGCTTCATGGTCGGAAAAAAATACGAACATGAAGGCATCGCAAAGCACGGCGCAAAAATGGTTATGGCCGTATCAAACGCCCGTGTTCCAAAATTTACAGTCGTCGTCGGTGGATCTTACGGGGCCGGAAATTACGGAATGTGCGGCCGCGCCTACCAACCACGCCAAATGTGGATGTGGCCCAATGCCAGAATCAGCGTCATGGGTGGTGAACAAGCGGCCAACGTTTTATTAACGGTGAAGTTAGATCAATTAGCCGCAAAAAAACAAACGATGACACCAGAAGAGCAAGCCGAATTTAAGCGCCCGACATTAGAAAAGTTTGAAAATGAAAGTTCGGCGTATTATGCATCGGCAAGAATTTGGGATGACGGTATTATTGATCCAAAAGACACGCGCCGTGTGCTGGCGCTAGGAATCGCGGCCAGTCTAAATAAAGACTGGGGCCCGAAACAACAAGGCGTTTTTAGAATGTAGAAAGGTACCAGTGCGGCCGGCAAGGCTCACTTTTGAGTATGTGGCGCCTCGCGCTAAAGCGAGCACTGAGAAAAGGAAAACATGACATTTTTAAAAATTGAAACTTTACCAAGTGATTTATCGATTCAAATCGTATCGTTAAATCGTCCCGACGTAAGAAACGCATTTCATCCAGGAATGATTCAAGAAATTACTGTGACGTTTCAAAAGTTTAATCAGGATTCAAAAATTAAGGCCGTTATTTTACGTGGTGAAGGAACGGCTTTTTGTTCGGGGGCTGATTTAAATTGGATGAAAGAAATGGTTCAATATTCTTTCGAAGAAAATATCACTGATTCTGAAAAATTATGGGCCATGTTTGAAGCCGTTGCGTTTTGTTCAGTACCTGTTATCGGCGTTGTTCACGGTGCAGTCTTTGGCGGAGCTTTAGGTTTAGTGGCGGCTTGTGATTATGTTTTTTCAGAAGCGCAGACTAAATTTTGTTTTAGCGAAGTTAAATTGGGTTTAGCCCCAGCTGTGATTTCAAGTTTTGTTTTAAGAAAAGTTTCTGACGGCCATGCGCGTGGATTGATGATTTCGGCCGATGTATTTTTAACTGAAAAAGCACAGGCGGTTGGGTTAACACATTCGACATTTACAGGTACGGCTGACTTAGTAACTTTAATGAAATCGATTTCTACCAATGGTATTGAAGCCATGAAAGAAACTAAGAAATTATTAAATGAAATTTCAAAAGCAGATTGGCCTTCGCAAAAAAAAATAACCACAAAAGTCATTTCCGAGCGTCGCATGAGCGCTGAGGGCCAAGAGCGCCTTAAAAAGTTTGTCGAAAAAAGCTAGAAACTAGCTATCGCGAACCGGCTCATAAACTGTTACAAACAATTCAGTGTCATCCACCAACTCTTCGTCCGGAAACTGCTGTTTGAAAAAACCAGAATACTGAGACGTGAATTTTTCGGGTTGGTCTTTAAAGCCTAAAAGTAAAAGCAAAGTAGGATCTGGATTTCCGAAAGTGGTCGTAAAGGCCTCAACTAATTTAGCTTTACCGATTTCTTCTTTTTTCATGTCGCAAACCAAGTAAGTTTGACCCACTTCAGCAATGCGCTCGTCAACAAGCCCTGGTGCGATTTTTTCAACGCGCTCTGTAGGTTCGCAGCTGACAAAAACGCCATTTTGTAGGATCTGCATCGAAATAGGATCTAGGTAAAGGCCAACTTTCATACGTACACAGTACCCGAACAGTGACTTCACAATCAAACAAGAATATAAAAAAAAGATGAAAACAATTCACCGAATTGCCATAGCAAATCGCGGCGAGGTCGCCGTACGTATTATCAGAGCCTGCGAAGAGTTAGGAATTGAAACTGTCTTGCTTCATTCCGACGCAGACATCAATTCACGCGCTTATCGTTTAGCGACGAAAACAATTTGTATCGGGCCTGCGGCAACGGCCGAAAGTTATTTAAACATTCAAGCTAATATCGACGGAGCCAAAGCGGGCGGAGCTGATGCGGTTCACCCCGGTTTTGGTTTCTTATCAGAAAATGCAGATTTCGCGGAAGCGTGCGAAAAAAACGGTTTAATCTTTATCGGGCCTTCAGCCGAAGCGATCAGAACATTAGGTGATAAAGTTCGTTTCAAAAATTTAGCGAAACAAGCGGGTCTTCCGTTAATTCCAGGTTATCAAGGTGAGGATCAATCAATTCCTGTTTTATTAACTGAAGTTGAAAAAATTGGTTTACCCGTGATTGTCAAAGCGGCCGCCGGTGGTGGTGGGCGTGGAATGAAATTAATTAATTCAATGGCTGAAGCCAAAGACTTAATTGAATCGGCTCAACGCGAGGCTCAGTCCGCGTTTGGCTCTGCGCAAGTTTTCTTAGAAAAATATTTAGGCCACGCGAAGCACATCGAATTTCAAATTTTCGCGGACTGCACGGGGCAAGTTCAGCATTTGTTCGACCGCGAATGTTCAGTACAACGCCGTCACCAAAAAATTATCGAAGAAGCTACGTCTCCATCATTAACAGATGATCTACGTCGCCGCATGGCCGAAGTGGCTTGCACGATCGCCGCGTTAGGAAAATACAAAAACGCAGGGACCGTTGAGTTTCTTTTACAAGACGGAGAGTTCTATCTTTTAGAAGTGAACACGCGTTTACAAGTTGAACATCCGGTCACGGAAGAAGTTGTCGGCGTCGATTTAGTGAAGATGCAAATATTAACGGCAGCAGATAAATTTGTTTTCAATTCAAAAGATATTCGTTTACCAAAAGGTCATTCCATTGAATGCCGTGTGTACGCCGAAAATCCCTACATGAACGGCATGCCTTCAACAGGTAAATTAGGATCGATCGTTTGGCCCGAAGGCCCACGCCGTCGTTACGAATACGGATTTGATTCTGGTGATACGATTACTCCGTACTATGATCCGATGATCGCTAAAGTTATCGTTTGGGATGAAACCCGCCCACGCGCCATTCAAAAAATGATTCGTACG
>JACMQO010000175.1 GCA_014376935.1 Bdellovibrio sp. | reverse complement strand
GCCTTTAGAACGGTTTCTGAAAGTGAATCGTTTTATTCTGAAAGTGGCGAAGTCATCTTAGAAGGCGTCGTTGATCGTGAATTTCGATTAGTCTTTGAACTTTTGAAAAAATTAGCGTTTACCTCTTTAGGTGAAGCGTTTAAAAAATCGCGATCATCGTTTCTTTCGAAAATATCAACATTTGATTTTGAACAAAATAATCAGTTTTCAGAGGCTACGTTTTTCTTTCCAACGGGTGATGTAAAAAGTCAGGCGAATTTAAATGCGTCGGTCGAATCACTTCAAGCGTTAATTCCTTTTGGCTACATGATTTTCTATAAAGATCAACCTTTGCAAGAATTAACTGAAGATGAATTTCACGTTGATTTTATTTTGCAGACCGATGGTGAATCAAAATTATTTAATTGGTTTGAATTAAACCCTAAGTTTTTCTTACGCGGCGAAGAAGTTGACCCTGATAGCTTTCTAAGTTTAGGTTCGGGGGGCGTGATCGAATACGGTGGAAAGTTATTTTTAGTGCCGAAAAAACAAATGCCTTCACTGCGCCGTTTAGAAACGTTTTGGCAGAAGCTTCAAAAGGGTAAATCAGAAAGTGCTAAGAAAAAAAATGGCGAAAATATTTACCAATTGCCCCGCAGTCAAACCTTAGAGCTTTTAGCTTTACGCTCGTCAGGTGTTGCGATTCGCGGTGATGATGAATGGAAAAAGATCTGCGAATTTTACGATAATTTAGGTAATAAAACGCGCGATTTAAAACTGCCAGATTCAATGAAGGCAGATCTTAAGCCGTATCAGGTTTTAGGTGTTCAGTGGTTACAAGATCTTTATAATTTACGATTAGGCGCTTTGTTAGCCGATGACATGGGTCTAGGTAAGACGCTTCAGACGTTAGCTTTTTTAGATGATCTAAGATCTAAAGATGAATTAGGCCAAGTTCTAGTGGTCGTACCATCTTCACTTATTTTTAACTGGCAGGATGAAGTAAAAAAATTCACGCCCGAACTACCGTTAACTGTCTTTACAAGTAAAGATCAAGATAAGTTAGGTCGAAGACTAGCGAACAAAGAACAACTTGTGGTGATTACGACTTACGGTCTTTTAATGGAGCACGAACAGTATTTAAGTCAGTACAAATGGAAAACTTTGATATTTGACGAGGCTCAGAATTTAAAAAATATCACAACCAAAAGAACCAGTGCGGCTAGATCTTTAACGGCGCAATTTAAGATTTGTTTAACCGGCACGCCGATGGAGAATCACTACGGTGAATT
This sequence comes from Bdellovibrio sp., assembly GCA_014376935.1. Classification (GTDB taxonomy): domain Bacteria; phylum Bdellovibrionota; class Bdellovibrionia; order Bdellovibrionales; family Bdellovibrionaceae; genus Pseudobdellovibrio. The sequence goes on along the minus strand of JACMQO010000175.1, from coordinate 6,310 downwards.
CTATTCGTTAATTGATTTACTTGTACCGGGTAGTTTAGGTGAAATCGCTGATTTCCGTAAACAGTTCGTGAATTCTGAAATGATCACGCGCGAACAGATGGATGATTTGAAATTAAAGATTAAGCCGCTGTTATTACGTCGTACAAAAAAAGAAATTTTAGATCAATTACCTGAAAAGCAAGAAACGAAGGTCAGCATCGCCTTTGAAGAAAGACAAAAAGAGATCTACCGTGATATCGCTCTTTCTTACAATCAGCGCGTGCAAGAGACCATGGCGGCCCAGGGTGAAGCTAGCGTTCAACTGCAAATGCTAACGGCGTTATTACGCTTACGTCAGGCTTGTTCTGACCCCGCGGCCTTACCAAATATTAAGTATGATAAAGTGCCACCGAAGCTTGAAACTTTATTTGACTCGATTCAAGAGATCGTCGAATCGGGCGAAAGTGCTTTGGTCTTTACGCAGTTCTTACAAACGCTTGAGCATACGGCTAAGATTTTAAGAAATGCGGGCAATAAAGTTTTTGTTCTTCATGGCGGAGTTCCAACAAAGCAACGTCAAAAAATTCTATCTGATTTTAATGAAACAGTTGGCGGAGCCATTTTAGTAATGACACTAAAAACGGGCGGCGTTGGTTTAAATTTAACCAAGGCCAGTTACGTGTTTCATCTAGAGCCTTGGTGGAATCCATCGGTTGAAAATCAGGCGACAGACCGGGCGCATCGTTTAGGGCAAAGTAAAGCCGTTCAAGTATTTAGATATATCATGCACGAATCATTAGAAGAAAAAATTGAACTCTTGAAAGATCGTAAAGATAAAAAGTTTCAGTCTTTATTTACCAATACAGAAAAAGAAGTTGATGTGGGCGTTGGTGGTAACGCCCTTAGTAAGCAAGACTTTGATATCTTGCTGGGGATTAAATAATTTAAACGTCTTTAAAGCCCGGGTGGCTTGATGAAGGGGCTGCTCCGGAATCGAACGACTCTTTCTTTTTAAAAGGTGTTGTATTTAAATGAATCGCGTCACGGGTCGGGGCTTCATCGGCCGTGCTTTTTAAGGGCAAATGTTTTTCAAATTTTTTCATTGGAATCACATTTGATGCGTTTGATTTTTTCGTTGGTTGTGATTTGACCGGGGTTGTCGATTTGACAGCCGAGTATGACGTTTTAGAAAAACCTATCTTAGAATTAAAATCACGAACTGTTCCCACGCCTTGGATCGTTTCAACCAAGCTGTTGATCGCTTGATTTAAAGAATCAGTTTGTGATGAAAGTTCTTCGGCGGCGTTTGCCGTCTCTTCGCTATTTGCGGCATTGATTTGGGTTGTTTGGTCTAATTGATTTACGGCTTTAGTGATTTCTTGAACGCCTTGAGCTTGATCTTCACAGGCTAATGAAATTTCTCCGGCCATGTTCGAGACTAAGGCCACGTTTTGTACGATTTCATTTAAGACATCACCGCACTGCTTGGCAATGTCGATTCCGGCTTCGACTTTGGCGTGACCGTCTGAAACAAGGCCTTCGACTTTACTTTTAGTGTCGTTGACGATGGATTCTACTTTTTGAATACTACCATCTAAAAGTTCGGTGATTTCTTTGGCCGCGTTACCGCTCATTTGCGCTAAGTTTCCGACCTCTTCAGCGACAACGGCAAAACCTTTTCCATTTTCACCAGCGCGCGCGGCTTCGACCGAAGCGTTAAAAGACAATAATTTTGTTTGAAAGACGATTTCATTGATCACTTTTGTTTTTGTGCCGATCTCTTGAATTACTTTAACAATTTCGGCGATCTGATTATTACTGGTGTTGATTTGGTTCATGATGTTGTTATTGCTGGTGTTAATTTCATCCATGGACTGAATCATTTTTTCGACAACAACTTTACCTTGCTCGGCCTTAATTTGGCACTGGGCCGAATTGGTCGCCGCACTTTTGGCGTTATCTGAATTCTTGTTCACCATGGCGCTTGTTTCTTCAATTGCGGCTGATGTTTCTTGTAGTGAAGCGGCTTGTTCAGTTGTTGCTTGCGATAACTGCTGAGACGACGTAGCGATTTGCTCTGCCGCAGTTCCAACCTGGTGGCTTGATCCTGAAATCGAATCAACGACACGGTTTAATTGGTTTGTTAACGAACGGGCAAACCATAATCCAGCAAGTAAAGAAAGTAGCGATGAAGTTATAACGAAAATAACCTGCATTGTAAAAGTTGATTTAGCGACGGTATTGGCTGAATCTCTCCAAGTTTTTGCTTGGTTACTTTGAAATTTTACAAGGTTTTCTAGTTTTTCATTTAGTTTTTCTGAAGCGATGAACATTCTAGCTAGGGCGGCTGCAGTTTCTTTTTCGTCAGTCCCTTTTTTGGCCAAAATTGTATCGACTTCGACTTTAAAGTTTTTCCAGCCCGTAGCCACTTGTTGATAAAGTGCATCTTCACCTTCGACGAATGGAATGTCTTGGTACCATTTGTCTGTTTTCTCATAACCCGCGATTGATTCTTGTACTTTTTTTAGAAAAACGGCGTGCTCGTTTGAAGACTCTGGTAAAGTCACTAATTCTTGAATGTAAGTGACGACATCTTTCTGATCGTTAAGCATGCCACCCAACGCTTCCGCATTTGGTAGGTTAATCGTCGCGACGTGGTCGTAGGTCGACGTCACTTTGGTAAGTCCATTCACCCCAAAGGCTGAAATACAGGCGTTTATAAATATAAACGAAAGAATTCCTAAAACCATTTTACCTTTAAGTCCTAAGTGGCTGATCCATTTCATGGGCTGTTTATCCTTCTATGCTTTTTCTTTGGGGCGCTTCTGTGACTTCTGTTAAGCCTTTGATGTGCCTGTTTCAGTACCTTTCGGGTAAATGGGAATAAAGTTTAATCAAATAGGCCTAGGTGACCCAGAAACGATTACTTATCTGCATAATTTGGACGATAGTCTTTAGACAAAGGTCGCACTATTTCTGTGACAAAGCATTTAGGCCTGCATAAAATTAAGGAATGTCTGAAGAAGAAATCATTTATTTTTTAGAGCGGCCCTTTAAGGTTGTGCGTCGGCAGCAGCGCCGTTCTTTAGTGATTAAGCTTCATCCTGATAAGGCCAACCAAGTGCTGGCCAATCTTTCGGTTCCTAAGAAAGTGATCAACGATTTCTTATTAGCGAAATCAGATTGGTTAGAAAAAAATCTAAAAAAGATCGAGGCCTATAAAGCTAGCTACAAAATTCCCGCGTTCAAAGACGGGCAGCAGTTTCCTTATTTCGGAGAGATGAAGTATTTCATGTTTGCACGAACGCCGCTGAAAAAAATGCGGATCGTGGTCGAAGAGGGTTTTCTAGTTTGTTACGTTCCTTTAGATAAACCTGAGTGGATGACAGAGATTAAAAAACTGCAGTCAGAGCTTATTCATTTCTATAAAAAAGAAGCTGCGGGTTATTTAATTCAGCGTGGGCACTTTTTAAGTCAAATGACGGGGCTTAAGCCACGGCAATTTAAGATTCAAACGGCGCGAACACGTTGGGGCAGTTGTAATTCGCAAAAAGTTATTAACCTAAACTGGAAGCTGATCGTTTTTGGTTACATGCTGATCGATTACGTGATTATTCATGAGCTTTGTCACTTAAAGCACATGAATCACTCAAGCGCTTTTTGGAGTTTAGTCGGCGATCATTGTTCAAATTACAAAGATCTGCAAACGCATTTAAAACAACAAACGACGCAGGCCGCGTTTTTAGATCAAATTCTAATTTCTTAATTTATTAAAAAATAAAACTAATCAAAGTAACTGGCCGCTTTACCGCAGGCATAAATCGTGGGGTAATTGGTTCGTAGTGACGAATCGACCTTGATCGTACCATCCGGATTTAAAGGAATTTCTAAACGTTCAAGTCCGATGTGGGCGGTATTTGGAATTTCCCCTAGGCAAAACAGCACCACATCAAATTCAATCAACAGATCGGCGTCGTCTTTGTCAAAAACCGCAATCGATTGCGCATTTGTTTTTTCAAATTTTTCTAACCGAGCATTTAGTAACACAGTAATTTTTTGTTGAGCTAAATTTTTTAAAATATATTCTCCAACTAATTCGTCTTCATCGGGCAGTAACCGGTGTAAAGCGGTGGCTAAGGTCACTTCACTTTCGCGTTCGGCGTAGGTTTGGGCAAATTCGCAGGCCGTTTGATTATCGCCTAAAATCAATAATTTTTTAGGGGCCTCAGGCAACGTCCAAATGGTTGTTGGAGTGTAGTGGGCGATTTTATCGACACCAATAAAGTCAGGCGTATTTGAACTGGCTCCGGTGGCGATCAATATGTTTTTTGCTGATATAGTTTTTCCGTTTAATGAAATTTCGTAGGGTGAAATAATTTTTGGATCACCACTTAAAAAATCGATCGACGCTTTTGCCACGTCACTGGGTGTGAGATGAGACTGCGCTTTCATAGTTTTGTTATTCTTGACGACGACAATTTTAGCCTTCGGATTATTTTTGATGAAGTTTGTGATAAACTGAGTTCCATCAGGGCCAATCGATATCAAATTGTAATCGAACTTTTTAGGCTTTTTAAAGCCTTTGTATAACCTGTATTCCGAAACATATTTTTTCGAAACGTAATAAATAAAAAACGGAAGACTGGTTACAATTGAAAATATCAAAAGTGTTTCGACGGGGCGATCTAAAATAAAATTTTGAATGACGTTACTTAGGTCCATATTATTTATATTGACCTACGATTTTAGAAAACTCGGTCTGGGCTTGGGCCATCACTTCTGTTTGAAAGTTTAAATCTTGTGGGTAGAACATATCTTGAAATAATAAATCAACGGATTCGGTCGTTTCGGCATTCGCTGGATGATGAAAATTTTGATTTTCTAAAACCATGCGGCGTAGCGATTCGATCGAACCTAATGTTTTTTGAGAATCTAAAGTGCCAAATTCAAAGGTGGCGCCGATCACTTCGGTTGTGGGTGTTGATTTCGATTGAAGATACGTGATCAAATCACCCGTGGTGCGGTAGAACTTTTTTTTATCTCCGTAATCGATTCGATCTTCGGTAAAGATGGCGTTCAGCTGCTTGGCACTGGGTTGTTTCATGCTATCAGCTAAAATATGCAGTTTGTTTCGCTGCCCGTAACCCGTGTGTAGGTCTAAGGCGAATACTTTTTTATATTTTGTAAAGGTTTGGCTTGCGATCTGATCGATAAAGATTTGCTGGTATTGATGATCGTGTCCGCCGTAGTACAGTCCGTCTTTAAATTCGTACTGACCTTTTAAGATGGCTTCGCGCAAAGTTTCTAAAGACGATTGTAAAATCAATTTAACCGCCGAAAAAATAAAGCCGGTGCGGCTTAAAAAATTAAGCGTCACGGTGTCGGTGGGGTTTAAGAACGAATTGATTTCGGCGTAGGCCGTGTTTTTTTGGACGTAGTCTTTCGGGTCGATGATAAAATTTCGGTTTAAATCGATATTATTTCGGTTCACGCGGCGGTTGTTTTTAAATCCATAGGGGTTTAAAGCGTGAATAAATAAATAGTCGGTGTGGGAATTTTTTGGATCCAGATCTTGTTCGATCATTTTACTTTGTAGCGCCGATCCGATGTAGCCTTCGATGCCGTGAAGCCCTGACATAACGACGATTAAGTTTGTCGCGGGCTGAGCTGACTTTGTTTGAATCAAGGCGGTATTGGACGTTAATTGTGAATCAATGGGGTCGGCATAGGCCTGTTGCTGAATTTTAAAACCATCTGATTTTTGTAAGGCTTGAACGGATTCTAAAAATTGAAAGCGGGCTTCTTCGTAAGATTTTTTATAAAAAGACGTGGCGTCTTTTTTTGCAAAGACTTGCGCTTGGGCCCAAGGTCCCATCCAAGTTGCAAAAGTAAAAGCCATTAAGAAAATCAAAAAAAATAATTTCATCTGTCTATTACAGGTTTTTGTTTTCATATTTTCAAGGGTTGTGACCATTTTTTAGTTTTTTAAATTAAATAAGCATTGTTTTAAGGCAAAGATTCACCCCAATAGATATATGCGACCGAGTTAAATGCGATACGGTCGACAATAAGCTTTACATTGAGCCCGGGTTTAATTATATTCATTAAACAATTTCTGTCGCGGGGTGGAGCAGCCCGGTAGCTCGTCGGGCTCATAACCCGAAGGTCGTAGGTTCAAATCCTGCCCCCGCAACCAATTTTTTTCGATTCCTTCGAAATCAATCAATCCACATAAAGTTAGTTTTTAGAAATACCTAATCTTACAACATCCGAGTTTTACAATTACACATTACATTCAAAAAAGTTTCGCCACCAAATTACTTTGCAGTCG
>JACMQO010000021.1 GCA_014376935.1 Bdellovibrio sp. | reverse complement strand
TAACTCGTTTTGTCATGGGGGAAGAAATGGGAACTTTTTAATATCCCTTCTTCCCTCTATTTATTTTTCAAAAATTTAGTTTTTGAAAGCCTCGGACAGCTGAATGCTTTGCATTCGGAACTCGTTTTCGCAGACTTAAAGAATTTGAAAAGATCTGGGTTACTTCAGTATTTTTTAACTTTAAATTATCTTCGGCCGGCACGGTGGTTCTAGCTTACGTTCGAAGTGCCAGACTAACTTGAGGTAACAATTCGGCACCTCAAGTTAGTCGTTATGTTGCTTTCAATGAGCGATATATGAGTGAAACATCAAAAATTGAAATTGAAAAATGTATTTTTATTGTTCGTAAGCAAAAAGTTACGATGGATTCAGATTTAGCTCGAATATATGGGGTTACAACAAAAAAATTGAATAAAGCTGTAAAACGAAATTCGGAACGATTTCAACCTGATTTTATGTTTCAACTTTCTACAACTGAGTCGGAAAACTTGAGGTTCCAGCTTGGAACCTCAAGTGGGTATGGTGGACGTCGTTATTTACCTTATGTTTTCACAGAACATGGAGCTTGGATGTTGGGTAATATTCTGAATAGTTCCACGGCTATCGAAGCTAGCATACAAGTAGTTCATTCATACATTTATGAGAAATGATCAGCTCTCATAACGAGCTATCAAAAAAGTTATCAGATCTTGAAAAGAAATATGATTCGCAGTTTAGAGTTGTTTTTGAAGCCATAGAAAAATTAATGGTTATTCCTGAAGTGCCGAATAAAAGACTTGGGATTTAAGCCTGAAAGTTTGCGAACTTTTGACGTTCTTAATACTCAAACCAATCTATATTCAGGCATCTTACTGTTTCTGATTTTGAAGGGCCGACTTGCTCTACGATTTGTTTTATGAATTCAGGTAGTTGTTGTCTGATTTTTTCTGCGACCGCTACTGATAGTGACATTGGGGCCGAGTAGAATAAATTTTTTTCGTCGAAATTTTGCATCGACTCCATTCCTTTGATGCGCCAGTTGTGATGATGCTTTTGGATCCAGGGTGATGTGCTTTCTAGGTGCGTTTTTTGTGGTCCGATCTCTAGGCGATTATTTTTCATTAATAGAAGGTTATGATCGATTAAAAACTGAACGATTTTTTGCAATTGGGTTCGGTTGACCTTTAAGCGATTTGCTAATTCTTCTAAACTTTGAATTTCTTCGACCGCGATTAAATTGCGAAGACCGGTGTAAATCCACGACGAGTAGTAAATAGATTTTACTTCGTCTGATAAATAAGTGTCTTTGGCTACGCGGTTCACAAGTTTTTGCTGTTCACTTTGTTCTAATTTTATTTTTGCGATTAGTTTTTTTTGCAATTTGACTGAACCGGCTCGGCCGTAATTCACCAGTAATAGAAAATAAAAACTTTCGCTTTCGGTTAGATGTAGCATTTCAGTTAACTCGGTGGCGTGCTCTAGATTCAAATGTCGATCATCGCGAAAGATTTGTGAGACTGCGGCGTTGCTTGTGCCTAGCCTCTCGGCCACAGCGGTGTAAAATCCGCGCCCACCTTGTGGCTGTGACTTAAGCCAGTCCAGGACGAACTTTTTGTAATCCGTGTATTCGTAAATAGAAATAACTTTCATAAATTGTCCCGTCTTTTCATAGGCTTAACCTATATCGGAAAAGTTATCAAAAAACTTAAAAAAACGTTACTAATTTAATTAAACTCATAAGGAATGTGGTTGAAGACTAAGATATAACAGTACCTGTAAACGTTAAATCAAACTGAGGTATAAAATGAAAACACCGGCTCTAAAACTAGTCTCTTTAATTGCGTTATTGTTCATGATGTCTTGTCAAAAGCCGTCCCAAGAAAAATTGGCGGCAGTTGATAACATCGACACTTGGTCTGATGGACTGAGCGTGTTCTACGAAAATGGCAAACTGGTAAAAAATGAACAGGTTTTGAATTGTCGTGCAGCTGCGAATGGACTAACTCGTCGATATTTCACGTTGGTAAAAAATGATAAACAAAAGATGATCTTAAGATCACACGTTGTCGAAATTAATCAAGACGGCCGCATGACGTCTTATAATGATCATGTGTATTTAACAACTGACGTCGAAATTACCTCTGAAAATAAAAATCTGACGAAAGTAAATTTGCGTTTAAGTCATCAATCCGATTTTGAAACAAATAAGTTTTTTCCTGAAGACTCTGATCTAGTGAATTTACAAGAAAATGAAACGGCCATTGAATTCACGATCGATAAAACTCAAATACCTGCGTTTGTTAGCGCAACGACTTCATTTAGCGGACTTAGCGCATATTCAGATATCACAAAATTAGAGTGTCGCGTGATGGCGCTAAACTTGAAGTAAGGGAATACATTATGAAAAATCAAATTATTACATTTTTATCTCTAATATGTTTACTTACGCTGGTTGCCTGTAAGAAAAACGACGGTACGACAGCCGTAAAAGGTCAGCCGAATGTTTCGTCTCAGAATGAAACGGGTACTGTTGATGGCGGCGGCGGAGATGCGGTGACTAACCCCAATACTGGCGGTGGTCAATTGTTGGATTTGGCAGAGGCCGCAGAAAAAAATCCATTTGATTTTGATATCGAGACACTTTTGAAGACCGAGTACGGAGAAGAGCAAGGATCGAAACGCTGGGACGCATTTACAAGAATACGTTGGACAGAGACAGCCGCAAAAATTTTTAAAGAAGACGCTGCATTTTATAGTTGGGCTATTGATACCGTGACAGTTTCAAATTCGGAAAAAGAGAGCGCTTCTTATAGTGATAGCGCCGGATCGCTTTATGACATTGCGATTAGCGCATTCGATTTAAAGGGTAAACAAATTATTACCAATGTAAAATACGGTTTTACAGATAAAAAGTTAACCGAGATTGCTGATGAAGGTGATATTTTAGTTGATCCAACAACAAAACGGCAGTTAGCAGTTCAAGATGGTTTCGGAAATGTTCTAATTAGCCGTAACGAATTTGCTCAGCTTGATGTGAATAGTAAGATAGCGCTGAAATTGCACGAGTCCGCTTTGTATTTGGTGTTGCGCTTTAATCCTGGATTACTTAAAAAGTCAGGTACGGCTCCGATTCGAAGATTTGTAGCGGACTTCTTTAAATATACTTATTTGTCGGGTGTAGCGGATAAATCGCTTATATCGGCCGATGAGGTTCGTGCCTCATGGCTAGCGTTAGGCATGCCGTCTATCAAACCAGATTATACGGTCATTGGAAAAATTTCAGATACATCGCCAGATTCTAATTTAATCTGTGAATTAACTAGATCTTCTGATTCGCAAAACTATTATTTCTCTCAGAATGGAAAAGCAGTCAGCGGTGCCTATGCAATGGATGTTGAATTTTTCATGCGCATTCAATTACACCTAGTTAAAAAAGGGATTTGCGTATTTAAACCAAAACCTTGCGAGGTTAAAAGCTTGCAGCCCACCTATCAGAATGAACCTTACTACCACTTGGTACGAAGTGGTGTGGTGCTGCCAGACCCTCAGAATGATGCTCAATACATTTACGACGTACTTTTAGCAAAATACCGCGTCGCCAGAATTTGTGAATAGATAGTACTAGTAATGCGGTGGTTTTTCGTTACCGCGGATTTCAATTCCCGTGGTTCCTGTTTCTTCAAAACGTTTTGATAGGGCCATGATTTTCTTTTCTAATAGATCGATTGTTAATTGCTGCTTATAAATCACTTGGTGAAGTTCTTCTAATAGAAAATCTTGGTGCGAAATTTTGGTTTCTAGGTTGATGAAGCGATCTTCTGACATTTTGTTTCTTCCGTTTCGGCTTTCTGGCTAGCCTTCAATTCGATTGGTTTTATAGCTCTTTTCATCGCATTTCTGATTTGTAATGTAAACAGGGATTTTGTCTCGGTCTGAGACGGCGATTATAGGCCAACTCTGGTGACCTTTTTGCAATCTTTCTAATAAGGCACAAGGGAGAAAATATGAAAGTTCTTAACCTATTTAAAAAGACGACTGCGCAACAATTTTTGTCAGTGGGTTTATCTGTCGGAGTTTTGTTGTTTTCAGGGCTTTTAAAAGCACAATCGGTTAAACCGATCTATGTCGTTCATTTAAGGATGGGTAACGGTGAGTTAGCCGAAACTGTTGAATCCGAGCTACGAAGAACTTTGCCGAACGAAGCAAAAAGACCCATCGTCTTTTTAAGACCGAATATCAACGTGGCCAACAACCCTTTTGCCGTTGGCCGCTATAATTTTAATATGGGATACAGCCGCACGATGAATGGAAATCGTGACGATTTAATTCCGTTGTTTAACTCAGAAATGGTGAAATGGTTTAGCGACTTAGAGGCTAGAAATATTCGACCAGATGTTTTTATTATTAACGGGCACCATACACCGGGATTAGGGTTTTATAGCAATTCAACATGGAATACGGGCGTTAAAAATCAGTATGGCCAGCCGATCGAATTTTATAACCAGGCCTTATTTATGCCGAGCCTTTATAAGTCGGCAGAGAAAATTCCAGTTGTGAATCGCTTTTTTGCGAACATCAAAATGGTATTTATCGGTGGATGTTGGGGTTTAGCAAACTTACAGCCTAAAGAATTTGGTGATCATGGGCGATTACTAACGAAAGTAGAAATCTTTAACGCGTATAAATTAGGTCAAATGGATATAGCTAAGGGAACGTTAAATAACCCACATAGTTTAGCCTATCAAAAGCATGAATTAACAACGATATACTCTGCAGATTATAGTAAAACAGCCGAAGGCGAAACGTGCACCGACAGCACTAAAACACGTTGCGAACGCTACGCGATCGAGCGTATCTTACCTGACTCTGGATTGTGGGATGGAAGTGACATGTACAATATTCCGCTAAAGATGAAACGATTGTTTCCGAACGCGTATGGTATTTTTGGATTCCATCGTCCTTCACCGTACAATCCGGGCGCCATTTGGAAATCGGCATTTAATCAGGCGCGCACGGTTTTAAAAACAAATAATATTTTAGCATCGCTATTATCGGATTCAGTTTCGATCGAAACTAAAAAAACGATGGTGCAGAAACTAAGAATTGCTTGGACACGTTCTTCATTTGCTTTAAATCGCGGTCGCGCCAATGGTTCAATCAGCCCGGCATTTCCTGAATTAGATCAAAATGGACCCTTCGCTTACGAGCCGAATACGCGCGAGTTACCGGGGGCCCCGAAATTTGCTCCGTACGAGGTCGGTCGCGGCAAAGAAGATCGTGAAGTTGTCACGGGTCCAATTCCGGAAGAAAAGGCAGCGGTTACAGTAAAAGAAGTACAAACGGACGCGGTTGAAAATCGTGTGGTTCAAAAAGATGAAAGCGCTTTTGAAAGAAAAATTATGGAAATAACCAACGCGCCTGCCAAACAGCCCGATGAAATGCCCGTTAAAAAATTAAAAGATTTGCCGTCCGAAAATGGTAATTCTGAGTCGCGACGTGATTCAGTTTTAAACGAACTTTTTTAGTCGTGTTAAAGCAGACAAGTACTTGTAGTTTGCCTAGCAGCAATTTGCGATCGTTTTTACGGTCGTTTTTGCCTTGATGTTCTTTTTTACTAATAAAAATGAACTTAAATATCTTTGGCTTTTCTAATCCGTTACTTTTGCAAAGACCAAGATTAATTTGGTTACAAATCGGACTGGTCTTAAATAAAATTACGGCACCTAAGTTTGGTCCGCGTGCTTTAGGTAATCGTTCGATACTTGCGGACGCGCTGTCGACCGAAATGCAAAAAAACCTGAATTTAAAAGTAAAATTTCGCGAGTCATTTAGGCCGTTCGCACCGGTTATTTTAGAAGAAGATGTTTCGCAGTGGTTTGATTTTAAAGGAAGCTCGCCGTATATGCTGATGGTCGACGGATTAAAATCAGAACACAGAATAACTTTATCCGACCAGCAAAAAGGGTTATTTGGAATTGATTTACTGAATGTTGCAAAATCAAAAATTGCGGCCGTCACTCATGTTGATTATTCGGCCAGATTACAGACGGTCAGCCAACAAACTAACCCATTGCTTCACGCCTTGTTGACCAAATTTAAAGAACTGACCGGAGTCGGAGTTTTAGTTAACACCAGCTTTAATATTCGCGGCGAACCAATTGTGTGTACAGTTGAGCAGGCCTATCACTGTTTTATGGGTACAGATTTAGACGTTTTAGTTGTCGGAAATTTAGTTCTACACAAATCAGCACAAGATAAAAATAAGGTCTTAGATGGCCGGTCGCAATTTGAACTTGATTAAGCCGCCAATTGGCTTATCGTTTTTATATGAAAGTTTTAATTGCGATACCTTGTTATAATTGTGAAAAACAAATTAGTCGTGTCTTAACTAAAATTGAACGTATTTTAAAAAGTGCCGAACAAGTTGAAGGCATCGTTGTGATTGATAATCGTAGCAACGATCAAACGGTCGCCGTAGCAAAAAGAACTTTAGAAAAAATAAAATTTTCAATTCCTGCAGATATCTATGTGAACGAAGCTAATTATGGATTAGGTGGTTCGCACAAAGTGGCTTTTAAGCTTTGCGAAAAATATCGATGCGATTATTTGGCGATTGTTCATGGCGATGATCAAGCCAACCCGGATGATTTAATCAGATTAATTAAGGCCGCCGTTATTAATAAAGAACAAACTGTTTTGGGCTCACGCTTTATGGCTGAAAATACTTTATCCAACTATTCACCGGCACGTCGCCGAGGAAATAAAGCATTAAATTTTTTGTATTCAATTTTAACTTTAACCGAAATCGAAGATTTAGGTTCGGGTCTAAATTTATTTTACACAAAATATATAACTCCGCAGATCTTAAACAATTGTGATAACGATTTCACCTTTAATATGGATTTGTTACTGAACATGGTTAAACATAAAATTAAATTCATTTACCGTCCGATTTTCTGGAAATCAGAAGACGAAATTTCAAATGCAAAAGCTTTCGATGTTGGTTATCAAAGTACTGTTAAAATTTTAAAGTGGTGTATCGGAAAAGATCAAAAGATGGTGGCTTCTTTTGATACATATAATACAAAAAAAGTTTTGTAGATCTTCGTAAAGCGAATCTATTTGTAACTAGTTGTTATTAGTACTTACCCGTGTAACGCTTTTTAAATAGAGCTAATGCTCGAACTTAAAAATACACACTCACACGGAAGGAGTTCGTATGTCTGTATCAGACACAAAATCGGGGGCAAACCCGATCAAAGAAGCAACCCAGGGAATTTGGAAAGTGATCATGGCATCCAGCGCGGGAACGCTGATTGAATGGTACGATTTTTATATCTTCGGTTCTTTAGCAACGATTATTGCCGCGCAATTCTTTCCAAAAGGACATGAAACAGTCGCGTTACTTAGTACGTTAGCTACATTCGCCACTGGATTCGTTGTTCGACCATTTGGTGCGTTGATCTTTGGTCGTATCGGGGACGTGGTTGGACGAAAATATGCGTTCATGGTGACTTTACTAATTATGGGTGGAGCAACAACGGCGATTGGCCTTTTGCCGACTTACGAGCAAGTGGGCATGTTTGCTCCACTCGGTTTATTACTACTTCGATTACTGCAAGGTTTAGCATTGGGTGGTGAATACGGTGGAGCCGCAACGTACGTGGCCGAACATAGTCCTGATGGTAAACGTGGTTACTATACAAGTTTCATTCAAACGACGGCAACGTTGGGATTATTTGTATCTTTGGGAGTCATTTTAGTGACTCGTCTTGGATTGGGTGAAGATGTATTTAAAGACTGGGGATGGCGCGTTCCATTCTTAATTTCTGTAGTACTAGTTATTTTTAGTTTCTTTATTCGTCGTAAAATGAGCGAGTCTCCAGTTTTTCAAAAAATGAAAGCTAGCGGTAAGGCATCGAGCTCGCCTTTGCGCGATAGTTTTATGAACCCTGTAAATCGTAAAATGGTATTGATCGCGCTTTTTGGTGCGACAATGGGTCAAGGTGTCGTTTGGTACACCGGTCAGTTTTATGCTCTTTACTATCTACAAACGGTACTTAAAGTTGATTTCGTTACGGCGAATATTATTATCGCTGTCGCACTTTTATTGGCGACTCCATTCTTCGTTGTTTTTGGATCTTTATCAGATCGTATTGGTAGAAAAAAAATTATGTTAGCAGGCATGACCATCGCAGCTTTAACTTACTATCCGATTTACAAAGGGATGGAATTTTTCTCGGGTTGGAATTCGGCGATGCCAGATGCGACGGCTGTTAATCCAAACGTCGTCATGTTAACGGTACTTTGCTTCATTCAAGTTATTTACGTCACGATGGTTTACGGGCCGATCGCTGCGTTTTTGGTCGAATTATTTCCGGCAAATATTCGTTATACATCGATGTCTTTGCCATACCACATTGGTAATGGTGTCTTTGGCGGTTTAGTTCCTTTTATCGGTACGGCATTAGTTGCTTATACGGGTAATCACTTTTCGGGACTCATGTACCCAATTGCGATTGCGCTGATAACGGTTGTTATCGGAATGATCTATATTAAAGAAGATCGAAATGTGAAGTGGTTTAAAGACAGCTCTGACGAAGCGTTATAGTTTCTAAATTCTTAATTTAAAAAAGAAATGGGTTGAGCTATCTCAGCCCATTTCTTTTTTAACACAACCTAAACAAATTTTACAAGAAGTAACTTTTTCTAAAGCTACTTGATTAATCAAGTAGCTTTAGAAAAAGTTACTTCTTGTAAAATTTGTTTAGGTTG
>JACMQO010000174.1 GCA_014376935.1 Bdellovibrio sp. | reverse complement strand
TCTGATCTTAGAAAAATCAAAAGTACCGCCAAGTCCAAGAACCGAATTATTGATGTATGAAGCCAGCCGATCGCAGCACGTGGATCAAGTGATTCGTCCGGCGCTTCAAAGCAAAAAATGGGTTCTGTGTGATCGTTTCACGGCAAGCTCGGTGGCATTTCAATCGGGTGGGCGTAATATTTCACGCGACCAAGTCGATTGGCTTAATACCTTTGCGACCGATTCGCTAAAACCCCATTTACAAATTTTATTAGACCTTTCTGTCGGCGAATCTAAATCGCGCCGCCAAACACGCGTTGGAGAAATCGGTGGGGCTGAAGACCGTATCGAATCGGAAGCGGACGATTTTCATCAGCGTGTTCGCAGTGGATTTTTAAAGCAGGCCGAAGAATCTCCAAAAGATTGGTTGGTTTTAAACGCGGCCAAAACTCCTTCTGAATTATTTCAAGATTTATTGGTCGAGCTAAAGGCACGTCAATGGCTCGCTTAATCGAATCGGTCTTCGGTCACGAAGAGCATATCGATTCGTTGATCCACCTGAAATTAAATAACCGCTGGCCACACGCTTTTTTATTCGTGGGCCCTTCGGCCATCGGTAAAAAAAAGTTAGCCTTAGCCTTCGCGCAGATGCTGATTTGTGAACAGTCTGATACAGCCTGCGGAGTGTGTGGTCCTTGTTTACGGGTCGCCAAATTACAATCTGAAAATTTGACGATCATCGAACCCGACACATCCTTGGTTAAGCCAGTCATTAAAGTCGACGCTATTCGCGGTCTTCTAGATGCTTTATCATTAGCAAGTCTTGGCGGAAAGCGCGTCGTGCTGATCGACGAAGCTTTCACGATGAATCCGCAAGCGGCGAATACGTTATTAAAAACTTTAGAAGAGCCTTTTGAAAATGTTTACTTTTTTTTAATCGGTCAAAGTGTGCAACAATTTTTACCGACGATTCGATCACGTTCGCAGGTCGTCCGTTTTTCAAGTTTATCCGTGGCGAATTTAAAAAGAATCAAGCCAGGTCTTCCGGAATGGGCCTACGACAGTGCGCGCGGTCAAGTCGACCGCTTAGTGCAAATGACTTCGAACGACGGCTTAGAAAAAAGAGCCGAAGCGTTTACGTTTCTGCAGCAATTTATCGAAGACGCTGATTTTTTAAAAAGTGCCAACTGGCGCCAACAAGTGAAAGACCGTTCGTGGTCCAACATGACAATTGGGGCATGGCTGCAAGTGATTTGCGGCGCTTTAGCGTTTAAGGCTCAGGCCAAAGGGTTGACTCATTTGGTGTCTGACATACAGACCGAACAAATTAAAAAATTAGCTCCCGTCACGGCCGAAAAATTATTAAAATTATCAGAGTATTTATTGCAAGCCGAACGCGATATCGCCGGCAATTTAGATCCGGTATTAGTTTTCGAAAAGATGTGGGTGGAATATGCTCGAGTGGGTTGATGTTCATTGTCATTTAGATCGTCTTGAGGGCGGGCCCGAGCACGCGCTGAAACTAGCGCAATCGGTTGGGGTGAAAAAAATTATCACGATCGGGACCGAACCTGAAGATTTACAAATCGTTTTAGATTTAGCCGAAAAATATGCACCCGATGTGTATTGCACGTTAGGCGTTCACCCGCACGAGGGTGTAAAGTATTCAAAGGAAGTTGAAACGTTTCTGCGTGCGAATGCTCATAAAAAATCAGTCGTAGCGATCGGTGAAATTGGTCTTGATTACCATTACGATCAATCCCCACGCGAAGAACAAAAGCACGCTTTTCGCGATCAGTTGCAAATCGCCGCCGACATGAATTTACCGGTCGAAATCCACACGCGTGACGCCGAAGAAGACACGATCGCGATTTTAAGCGAATTCAAAGGCCGCGTAACCGGCCTGATTCACTGTTTTACGGGTACAGGGTGGCTAGCGCAGCAGTCGTTAGATTTAGGGTTTAATATTTCTATTTCGGGCGTCGTGACGTTTAAAAACGCGACCGATCTGCGTAACACCGTACAAAACATCATTCCGTTGGATCGCCTACATGTTGAAACGGATTCGCCGTTCTTGGCGCCTGTTCCGATGCGTGGTAAATCGAACACATCTGCTTACATGGTGCACACGGCTCAAGTTGTAGCCGATTTAAAGAACGTATCGCTTGAGACTTTGGCAGCGCAAACGAAACAAAATGCGAAGCAGATGTTTAAAAAATTGATCTGGGACTAGATCGCGTTTATTTTGTTTTTTTTAATCATTATTTAAATTGAAGTTCAATCTATCTAAGAAGGAGATTTCTCATGTCAAAAATGAAAGTGGGCATTAACGGTTTCGGACGCATCGGACGTATTTTTTTTCGTGCGGGTTTTGAAAAGTTAGACATCACGGGAATCAATTCTTTAGACAGCGCTGAAGGCATGGCTCATTTATTAAAATACGATTCTTCACATGGCGTTTGGGATGCCGATGTCACTTCAGAAGAAAATTTTTTGATCGTGAACGGAAAAAAAATTGCCGTTTCAAATCAAAAAGATCCCGCGAACATTCCTTGGAAAGACATGGGTGTCGAGCTTGTCATGGAATGTACCGGCATCATGAAGGGTAAAGCTGACTATCAAAAGCACATCACGGCCGGTGCAAAAAAAGTCATGATCTCGGCTCCGGCAGAAGGTGTTGATTTAACGGTTGTTTACGGCGTGAATCATGATCAGTACGATTCTGCGAAACACATTTTTATTTCAAATGCTTCATGCACGACAAATTGCTTAGCTCCATTAGCAAAAGTTCTAAATGACTCTTTTGGAATTGAAAATGGATTGATGATGACGGTTCACTCGTACACGGGCGACCAACGTATCTTAGATTCTTCTCATAACGATTTACGTCGCGCACGCAGCGCCGCCGTTTCGATGATTCCAACAACGACGGGTGCCGCAAAAACTGTAGGTTTAATTTTGCCTGAGTTAAAAGGTAAGATTGACGGGTTGTCAGTGCGCGTTCCAACTCCGAACGTTAGTTTAGTTGATTTCACATTTAATACTAAAAAAGACATGACGATTGCATCGATTAACGACGCGCTTCGTGCAGCTGCGGCCAATGGCCCGTTAAAAAATGTTTTAGCGGTTGAAGAGAAAGAATTAGTCAGTGTTGATTTTAACGGTAACCCGCATTCATCAATCATTGATGCAAAAACAACAATGGTAATGGGACCTAGAACGGCTAAAGTACTTTCTTGGTACGATAATGAATTTGGTTTCTCAAGCCGCATGGTCGATATGGCCCTGTACATGTTCGGCAAGTAATTTTTAAATTTTAATGATTAAAGGAAGTTTATGGCAGTCAGTATTTCTCCGGGTTTAAAAGGTATTAAGACAGTTCGTGATTTTGAATTAAACGGCAAAACTGTTTTCTTGCGATTGGATTTAAACGTTCCACTTGAAAATGGAAAAATCACTGATGAAACACGCATTACTGCGGCGTTACCAACGATCACTTACATTCTTGAAAAAGGGGCTAAATTGATCGTGGCGTCTCATTTAGGGCGTCCAACATCGGCTGACGATATGCAATTTTCTTTAGAGCCCGTTGCGGTTCGTTTGGGTGAATTGTTGAAGCGCGAAGTAGTTTTGATGGCAGAGCCTAGTTCAGAAGGCGTAAAACATATTCTTTACGGTAATATGAAAGATCAAATCATCTGCTTAGAAAACTTAAGATTTGATGAAGGCGAAACTGAAAATAAAACTGAATTAGCCTTACAATGGTCATCGTACAGCGATATCTATATCAATGACGCGTTCGGTGCTTGTCACCGGGCTCATGCCAGCATCTGTGCGATTGCCGAAGTGATGCCGAAAAAAGGAATTGGTTTTTTAATCGAAAAAGAAATCAAAGCGTTAGATAGCCTAACGGATTCTCCGAAGAAACCTTACATCGTGGTTTTGGGTGGATCAAAAGTTTCAGACAAGATTCCGATCATTGAAAAATTAATTAATGTTGTTGATGGTTTTATCATTGGCGGCGCGATGGCGTATACTTTCTTAAAGGCGCAAAACGTTCCAGTTGGAAAATCACGCGTTGAATCTGACAAAATCAAATACGCTAAAGAAATGATCGAACGTATGGAAGCCCGCGGGAAAACTTTATTATTACCGGTTGATCACGTGGTTAGCACTGACTTCGGAAACGCGGCAAATAAGCAGATCACATCTTCTCCGGGGATCGACGAAAGACAGATGGGTTTAGATATTGGTCCTAAGACAACTAAGCTTTACACGGCGGCTTTAGAAAAAGCGTCGACAATTTTCTGGAATGGCCCGATGGGTGTTTTTGAAAATCCGGCTTTTGCTGATGGAACTTTTGCGATCGCAAAAACGATGGCTGAAAATAAAGGTATTAAAATCGTTGGGGGCGGAGACTCTGCAGCGGCAGCGGTTCAATCCGGCTACGCCGATAAAATGACTCATATTTCAACCGGCGGCGGAGCTAGCTTAGAATACCTTCAAGGTGAAAAACTACCGGGATTAGAAATTTTACGTCCACGCAAACAAAGTGAAGTTATGCCATGAAAAAAATCTTTGCCGCAAACTGGAAATTAAATAAAGCACCAAGTGACGCTAGAAAATTCGTTCAAGAATTTCAAAAATTAACGGGTGGTGATTCTTTTTACGACGGCAAAGACGTTCTTATTTTTCCGCAGGCTTTTTCTTTAGAAGCCGTTTCAGACGAATCTAAAAATACACAAATTAAATTTGGACCACAAAACATCTACTCTGAAAAATCGGGTGCTTTTACCGGAGAAAACTCTGGCGAAGTCGCAAAAATGATGGGGGCTGAATTTATTTTGATCGGCCACAGCGAACGCCGTCAAATTTTTCAAGAGTCTGATGAAAATTTAAATGCCAAAACAAAATTAGTTCAGTCTTTAAATTTAACACCCGTTTTTTGCATTGGTGAAAC
>JACMQO010000173.1 GCA_014376935.1 Bdellovibrio sp. | reverse complement strand
TAAACTTGGGTAAATAAAGCCACATCGTATTTCGGATGCGGGATAATTGTTAAGTTTATAATATCAACTTTAATCACGGCATACTGACGATTCAACTGACTTTTGTAATCCCTCCACATTTTTATGTCTTTACCGGCGCTTTTAAATTTAGGGTGATAGAAAGTCATATATCTATCTAAATCTTTTTTAGACCAGCTTTCGGCCCAATCCATGATCGCCTTTTTGACTACAGTCATTCTTTCTGGAGAAAGAACTTCAGGGATGGTGTTTAAATCTTCGTAAATAGCTACTGGACTAGTGCGGTAATTAATATCCGAAGAAATTTGCGCCATTTGATCATTGTTGACGACAACGCAACCCAAACTATCAAAATTTTTATTAAGCCGATCCGGTTCGTTCGTTGAATGAAGCCAAATACCGGATCCCGTGTGTCCGACAAATTTATCCCACGTATTTGGATAATTCATCGTGATCGCCATGCTACCAAATTTGGGTTGTAGACGTGGCGGTTTGCGGATCTCATCAAAAAAATAAATGCCTTCGGGCGTTTTTTTATCGCCTTCTTTTTCTTTGTCGCCCGGTACTAATCCTAACGTTGCGTGATACGACTTTGATATAACTAAGGGTGATTTGTCGAAATCAACCACGTGAACCGTATTTGTTTTTTTGTCGACGACTAGACCTATCACTGGATGAGGTTCTGTTTGCGCAAAAGAATTCGGCACGGCGAAAAAAATGAAGGTCACTATTATTTTCTTTAAAAAATATCCACTAGACACGGCTGCTCCATTTAAGTCTTTGTACTATCAGACCATATCTTGTCGCAAGGCGCTAGTGTTCGAGAAAGCGGCTCAGTCTAGTTTTCAGACTAGACCAAACTACGGTTGATTCACTTCGATGAAAGTATTAATTTTATTAGCCCTGGAAATTTTTTCTGCAATTCTTCAGCTTTAATTGAAGTCATCTTTCGAGTTCCTTCATCGCGCCTTTGAATTACGCCGGCCTCTTCCAAAATTTTAAGATGGTGTGAGAATGTAGCCTTCGTAACGGTATAATAAAAAGTACCGCAGGCTTTTTCTTCGCCGTTCATTTCCAATAGCTGTCGAATGACGGATAATCGCACGGGATGACCCAATGCTTTCATCACATTCTCTAAAGTAATCTGTTGTTGTTTAACTTTGTTATTTTTCATTGTTCGATATCTATCTAACAATTTTTCTTGTGCCTTTGCAACGATAAGTTTAATCTTGTTCGATAAACATCTAACATTGAAACAACGGACTTTTATGACTCCTGACACGCAAGCGCCAAATTTATCTAAAGGCATGGTCTTTCTTTTAGCGACAGCTATCGGAATCATCTGCGCCAATCTATACTACGCCCAACCTTTAGTCGCACAAATCAGCCACGCTTTAGGATTAGCACCAGAAGGTGCAGGCTTAGTCGTAACCTTAACCCAAATTGGTTACGGCATCGGTGTTCTATTTTTAGTTCCGCTCGGCGACATCGTTGAAAGTCGCAAGCTTGTGATCGCAATGATTGCGATCGCCATTGCTGGATTACTAGGTTTGGCGTTTTCAACTCAGCTAGCTCCGTATTTTTTAGCGGCTTTTCTAACAGGTCTTGGTGCTTCAACCGTGCAGGTGATTGTGCCTTACGCCTCACACTTTGCATCTGAAGAAAAACGGGGCCAAGTTGTAGGTACATTAATGAGCGGATTGATGATCGGCATTATGCTTTCACGCCCGGTCGCAAGTCTTCTGACCGACTTGTTTTCATGGCATGCCGTTTTCGTTTTGTCGGCCGTGCTGATGACTTTATTAATTATAGTATTATACAAACTTTTACCACCGCGACCACCAACGAACACATCTTTACGTTACAAAGATTTGATTAAGTCCATGGGTACTTTATTTGCCACGACTCCGGTTTTACGTCGTCGCGGAATTTATCAAGGCTTTCTATTTGGTGCGTTCTGTTTATTCTGGACGGCAACGCCATTACTGCTTGCGGGACCTAGCTTTAACTTATCACAAACAGCGATCGCCATCTTTGCCTTAGTCGGAGTCGCGGGCGCCGTATCGGCTCCGTTTGCCGGTAAAGCCGCCGACCGTGGTTGGATAAAAGCGGCAACGACGATCGCGATAATTTCATCTTCATTATCATTCGTGATCAGTCACTTTTACCCGGCCGGATCAACAGGATCATTGGCGGCGTTAGTTGTCGCGGCCATATTACTTGATGCGGGAATTACCGCAAACTTGGTATTAGGCCAACGCGCGATCTTCTCTTTGAAACCAGAATTTCGCAGCCGCCTCAACGGATTATACATCGCCATGATTTTTATCGGCGGAGCCACCGGTTCAACGCTTGGGGCATGGGCTTACGCTCGCGGCGGATGGGATTTAACTTCGCTAGTGGGTTTTGCAATGCCCGCAATTGCGTTCTTATACTTCTTAACAGAAAGAAAAAAAGCTTAGTTTAAAACCGATCCGCTCTTTCGGATTTTCTATTTCGAATTTTCTTTGTCGAGTTTTCTCCTTCGGTTTTGCACTTTCTTCAACAGCTGCCCCATCTGAAAGATGCTAACTTATAAGTTGACATCTTTCAGAGGGGGCAGCTAATCATAAATCAATGATAAATGTTGAAGAAAAAGATTTAGAAAAAGCATTCTTAATTTGGTATCGCCATTTTAATTTCAAAAATTCGGATCAAGAGATAATTCCATTCTTAAAGAGTGAAGCCACCTTATTTCACCCAGAGCAAATTGGCTGGCTGGAAAAAGCGCGAACCGGTTTATTTCTTTCAACCCACTTCATGGCTAAGGCCTTAGATATAAGTAGCGCCGCCTATAGTAAATTTGAACAGCGAGAAAAAGACGGCTCGATCTCTTTAAAAAATTTAGCATTAGCTGCAGAAGCCATGGACTGCGAGCTTGTTTATGCGATACGCCCAAAGCAAAGAACTAATTTTTCAAGCGTTATTTGGAAAATTCTAGTGCACGCAGTTGTTCGCCACCCTTCACTTCGAAGTTACGACAAAAATCACCGCGCCAAATCGGTCGCGGCTATCGCAACTAAATTAATGAAAAATCCTGAATTTAAAAAAAATCGAAATTGGTCACAAAGAGCCAATCAGAAAACAGAGTAATTATTTTGTTCCTTGCAATATGAATGGATAAGTTAGTACGGCCGTAGTCCCCTTCGGGGCTGCCGGCGTTTCTATATTTTTGCTTTACGGGCTGCCGCTTTCTTGTCGTCTAAATAATCTAAGTACATGTGTTCAACTTTTTTACGGGCCCATTCAGTACGCCTTAAAAACTTTAAACTAGACATGACGCTTGGATCGACGTTGAAACATTTTATATCAATGCGGTAACCCATTTCTTCCCACCCGTAGTGGGCGACAAGGTCGTTAAGAATGGTTTCTAATTTGATACCGTGAAGTGGGTCTTTGGATTTTGTATTCTCTGACACGAATTACTTAATTCCAAAAAGTTCGGTGATAGCGCGTTCAACGCCTTCTTTTAATAAGGCTCCATTTGTCATCACGGGCTCTTCATTCGGTTTTAAAAAAAGTGTGGTCGGTACACTTTGTACACCGAATAGGTGCGCGATTTCAGGATCTTGATCGATATCGATTTTGTAAACTTTAACGGACTGATCGTATTGGGCAGCAATTTCTTCTAACGTCGGGGCAAATCGGTGACAAGGCCCACACCAAGTTGCGAAAAAATTTAAAATGACTGGCGTTTTTTTATCGAAAGTCCATTCTTTGTTCACAGAGAAATCAAAAATTTCAGATTTAAATTTTTCCTTAGAAATAATTTCGATCATTATGCTCCCTTTGTCTTCGACGGCCACACCGTTAGCTACCTCAAAGTAACTGATCCCCCCACTAAAAACAACTTCGGGAAGTAAGCCAACAGGCAAAAAACCGTGTAAAAAGTGACTTTAATTCAACCAAAACGGGGTAGGTCTATGTAATTTCAAGCGATTTCTCTACCCCACGGGCCCCGACTGGCAGTAGTATCCCCGCTGATCAAGTACTACGAACAAGGACTACTTTTATGAACTCATTTACAGACTTCGGTTTAATACCCTCTTTATTAAAATCTTTAAAAACCCAAAAAATTTCAAAGCCAACAGAAATTCAATCTTACGCCATTCCACTTTTAATGAGCGGTCAATCCATGGTCGGCGTTTCTGAAACCGGTTCTGGAAAAACTTTAGCGTACGCACTGCCCGTTTTAAATTTACTCAAATCTTTAGAAGAAGAAGGCAAAGCCGTCACTGAAGAAGCTAAGCCCCGCGCGATCGTTATGGTTCCAACACGTGAATTAGGCGAACAGGTGGCTAAAGTTTTTAAAACTCTAACTCATGATACACGTTTACGCGTTCGCCCGGCTTTAGGTGGATCTCCGCTAGAGCAAGCTCGTCGTAATACGTCTTCACCCTTTGAAATTTTAATCGCGACGCCGGGTCGTTTAGTGGAAATGATCGCGCGTGAAATTATTAACTTACGCGATGTGCGCTTAGTGGTTTTTGATGAAGCCGATCAAATGTTAGATCAAGGGTTTCTATCTGATACCAACACAATCGTCGATGCGTGCGGTAAGGTTCCACAGCTAGCTTTGTTTTCGGCGACGGTATCTCCGAAGGTGCAAGACATCATGAACGACCTTTTCGCGAAAGCTGAAGTCGTTCGCAGTAAAGGCAGCGGCAAAGTTGTATCCAGCTTAACGACAAAAAATTTAATCGTTGAAGACGGCAAACGTTGGCCGCTGATGGAATTGACGCTAAAACAAAAAGTTGAAGGCGGCACGATGGTCTTCACAAACACACGTGAACAGTGCGACAACGTTGCCAAAGAACTTCGCGACAAAGGTTACGAGTGCGTTGTGTACCGCGGAGAAATGGATAAAAACGAACGCCGCGCTAATTTACGCGCCTTTCGTGATGGTAAAATCGATTTAATCGTTGCCACCGACGTCGCTGGCCGCGGACTTGATATCGACAGCGTCGGCCGCGTCATCAATTATCACCTACCAAAAGAAATGGATAACTACCTACACCGCGCAGGCCGTACAGCCCGTGCAGGTCGTCGTGGTATCGTGGTAAATCTTGTGACTGAACGCGACCGTCGTTTGATTGAAAAATTAACGGGTCAAAAAATGCCAGCTTGGGAGCGTCGTACAATGGCCGCTGAAGCTCGCGCTGCCGGAATTAAAATGCCGACTCCGCCTCGTGCGAAAAAAGCTGCGGGCCCCGTTGTTCCGGCTGCTCCGAAGAAAGTAAAAGTGACTC
>JACMQO010000172.1 GCA_014376935.1 Bdellovibrio sp. | reverse complement strand
GAAGTCATAAGTTTGCGGTTTCATTCACTGCGCTTTTAATTATCGCCAGCTGCGCCTCAAAACCGCCGTCGGATGTCGTTGTGACAAACGACGCGTCTCCGGAGCAGCCAAAAGTGCAAATCGATAAAGAAAATAATTCGATTCGCATTACGCGCCCCCAAGACGAATCGGCGCAAGATAAAAACAGCCAAACTAAAGTCAAAACGAAACGAAAAAAATATCAATTTGATTGGCCCGTGTGGGAAGCCCGTATGACCCGTGGTTTTCTACCGAAAGTTGCAAAAAAACGAAAGCGCCCGCATAAAGGAATCGATTTAGCGGCCCCGCGCGGAACGGCCGTCATGGCCTCTCATGACGGAACGATCATCTATACGGGAAAAGGCTTTAAAGGTTACGGAAAAATGATCATGATCGAAAGCACCGATGGCTGGGCCACGCTGTATGGTCATTTAGATAAAATTATCGTGCACGAAGGCGCTAAAATAAAACAAGGCGAAGTGATCGGCGCCTTAGGAAACACCGGCCGCTCATCCGGCCCCCACTTACATTTTGAAATCAGAAAATTAGACGGCCCCATCGACCCGCTACCGCTATTACCAGCAGGTGAAGCCTTAACCAACGATGTTGATAACGGATCACCAGACGAATAAAGTTTTTTAAGCCAATACGAATTACCAGAAATTCTATAATTCGTAAGTCTCCCCTTTAATTCGTAATTAGTTCGTTTAATTCTTAAAACTCAAACTAAGTTCCATCAAAAATGAAAAGTTACCGCCACCGTGGCGGTAACTTTTAAAGTCGAGCAAAACCTTCCTATCAAAAAAAATCGAAATCCACACCGGCTCAAAGGCGAAAAAAAGCACCCTGAACATCTCAATCCTGATTGTACCCAATCAGGATTCCCGTCCGCAATTCAAAGTCAGTTAAGAAAATCACCCTCCACAAGAACGGATCGAAGCCCAACCTATTTAAATATTCAGCCAACAAACTCAAATCCGAAATCCCAATCCCTACTCATACCCATATCCATATCCAAAAAACCCAAAAAACCCAAAAAAAAAGCCACATCCGAAGACATGGCTTTTTGAAAACTAAAATTTCTAAATGAGTCAAAAAAACTAGAAGCTGTAAGAGATATACATCTCGTAAGCCACAGCATCGATTGTTCTTTCAGCGCGATCAGCTTCAGTCGCACCGTTAGCAGATAATTGGTTGCTGTATGGCGTCCAGTTAGTCACGTCAACACCGTCATTAGATGACTGAATAACTTTATCCTGACTGATGTCTAAAGAAATATTGAAGTTTTTAACAGGAGTAATTGAAACACCAGTTTCAAGGTAACCGCGCGTGTAATTACGACGGAAATCAGTATTATCACGCATGCTTAAGATACCACCAGCAGCTTGGTAAACGCTGAATACGTCGTTGAAAGCGTATGAAAGATAAGGGATCGCAAGAACACGATTCGTGTTAGGACCCTTTTTAGCAATATTGTGTCTCCATTGAGTTTCGATGCTTAAATCAACTTTAGGAGCAATTGAGTATGGAATAGAAGCGTTGGCTTCAAACATACTGTAAACAGATTTGTAACTACCGATTGTCGTGTAAACAGCGTCAGCGCCCATTGCGCGGTAATTGAAAGAAGCAGCTACTTCATTGCTACCCCAAAAACCTGGCAATTTAGTCGCAGCAGTAAGATCTAAATGAGAAGGTCTGAAATTGCTTTGATCAACCATTTCACGTTTTTTAGCACTATCAGATAAACCGTCACCAACAGTTAACGTCTCGAAAGTTTGAGCCGCTTTTAAAGTTAATTTATCAGATACTTTATAAGAAGCACCGACGCTTGTTAATGTTTGGATGTTTTTCATGTCGCTCATGTCGTCCGTGCTGTACATCTTGATCGCTCCGCCCCATTTTTTAGTCGAAGAGACGTCAGATACAGCAGCTGTCGTTGTACCCGCTGCAGTGGCAGCTGCTTGAACTGCTTCTTTGTCTTTATTTTCAGTGGCTACAGCAGTCGTTGCAGTTCCTGTTTCTTTTTGTGTAAGTGCTACGTTATTTTCAATTTTAGTCGCTTGAGCACTTGGCTTAGCAGCTTTCTTTTTAGCTTTTTTAACTTTGCCTTTTGCAACTGGTGTTGCTGCTGCAGGAGCCGCTTCATTTGTTGTTGCGGCAGGTGCGGTCGTTGCTGTTCCGGTCTGTGCAGATGTAATGACCGATGCCAATACGATTGCTAATGCTAATATCTTCTTCATTGTTATTCCCCCAAATGGTTTCATTATGGCATCAAACTGAGCCACGTTTGTAACTGAGCAACGAAAGTGCCATAAACCGTCATGGGTATCAACCGGAACAATTAAGATTTCTTTTTTTTTTCGTATTTACGAGCTGAAATCGAATGTAGCGCTTCGCGTCAAGTCTTCGAAATCAATCGGGATAGTGACTGTGTAATTTTTTGCAAGAATGCAGCAGTTTACTTTAATTTAAACTTTTACTTTAACTATTTTTTAAGCGTTTTGTTTTAAAAAAGTAGAGTCATTACGTTACTGATTTCGATTAAATCGGCAAAATGACTCCGAAGTCTTTAAAATAACCAGTCAACATCGTTGCTTGTGTCGGCAGCTGTTGCTGGCATGTCATTTCTTGGAGTCGCATACTGCGTTGAAGCCACATAACTTTGTAATGAATCAACGCTAGTGAAATTATTCGTCACTGATATGCCATAGAAGTACTGATCGTTCGCGTAAGATACGGCACCCGTTTGAAACACGGCCACATTATTTTTTAAAACGCTAACTAATAAATAGTAACTGGTGCAATCAGCTGTTGTACATTTTGATTGAACGCTGACTTGAACGTTATTAACCGTGTCTTGGTATAAACCCTGACGAGTTAACGCTCCCGCCACGTGGGTCGTTGTAAATGGTAAGTACTGATTAGCTGGAGTTAATAATTCAAAACTGACACTTGTTCCGCCACTGCCATCCGTCGCTGAAACCGGAGTGCTGATCGAAGCAATTTTATAAAGTACTTTTTGAGCTGAAGCCGTTTGCTCGGCCTGCGCGGTCACTCCCGGATTCATATTTAATTGTGAGGTCTTTTTAACTTGGCCTCGAACTCCGGTGGCTTTCTTTGCGCAGGAAAAAGACGTTACAGCTAATAATGATAAAACTAAAACGACCAAAGATTTTTTGAAAGTTGGGTTCTTAGTTTGAGACATAAATCTCTCCTTAGTTAAAATTTCGAATTCACTCTTCAAACGTTAGTGCTTCAAGACAGAGGCCAGTTTTCGACCTTGAAGCACTTTTTAATTTCACTGTGATTTCAAAGGCGTTCTCATTCTAAGATTTTATTTAAATGTCTCAATATAGGAGCGGCAAAAAATTGTTAATCACCCCCTGTCACGACAAGCTTAAAAGGACCAGAAAAAGGTCGATCGTTTGACAGGTTTTGAGACGGCCCTTAACCTTAAATCATGGCATCTAAGACAGCATTAATTTTATCTGGTGGCGGAGCTCGTGGAGCTTATCAAGTTGGAGTTTTAAAGGGTTTAGCCCAGATTTTTAAAGAAGAAAAATTTAAAAATCCTTTTCAAATTTTATCCGGCGTTAGCGCCGGGGCTATTAATTGCGGGCAATTAGCGGCCCAGATCGATAACTTTGACATGGCGGTTGAAAAACTTGTTTATCTTTGGTCAAACATTTCTTCAGAACAGGTTTTCAAAACTGATTTTCTTTCACTGAATAAATTTTCATTGGGCTTACTCGGAGAGAAAAAACTAAACGCAATGTTAGATACGGCGCCTTTACGAACCTTAATTGAAAAAAATTGTGACTTTAACCGTATTCAAAAAAACTTGGATGATAAAATTATTGAATCCGTGATTATAACGGCCAATAACTACGATATGAATTCGGCCGTAAGCTTTGTGCAAAGCCGAATGAATGATGTCACTTGGAGCGAAAGCCGGCGCCATGCAGAGCTGACGCAAATTAACGCCAGTCACATTATGGCTTCCAGCGCGATTCCCATGCTATTTCCACCCGTACAAATCAATAACGGGTATTTCGGCGATGGTTGCGTTCGAAATAATACGCCTTGTAGCCCCGCAATTCGTATGGGTGCTGAAAAATTATTTGTCATCGGTGTTCGCACACAAACAAGCTCTGAAAAGCAAGCGCACTCAAAAGCCGAACCATCAGAAAAAAATAATGAACACCGACAACCTTCGATGATTCGCATTTTAAACACCTTATTAAACGCGGTTCTTTTAGATGCAGTCGAACAAGATGTGCATCGCATTCAGCGTATTAACGATTTAGTTTGCAAAGCTGACGCAAAAACCCGCGAGCTTCACGATTTACGAACGATCCCTGCTTTGTGTATTTCTCCGTCTGAAAATATTGGTGAAATTGCACGTCAATACGCTCATCATTTGCCGCGCTTATTACGTATGACGATATCAACGTTTGGACATTTGGATGAAGCCAGCGAACTTTTAAGTTATTTGTTATTTAATCCTCAGTTTTGTCGCAAAATGATTGATATGGGGTACAACGATGCTTTGACCCATAAAACAGAAATTCATTCTTTTTTCGAAATAGGACAATAAATTTATGTCAAAATGGTTTTTAGAATTTCAAGGTCGCGTTCAAGGACCATTCACGAATGAAGCTCTTGAAATGGAATTACGCCAACGCCAAGACAATGAAATCAGTAAAATAATGGTCTGGAAACGTGGCTTAACAGATTGGATGAAGGCCACAAAATGGCAGCCAGAAATCACGGGGGATTCAACCGCGATTTCAAAAAATATGTTATCTGAAGAAACTAATATCAATTACACCCAAACGGCTCAGCATCAGAAAACAAATAACGCCGTCGAAAAAACAATTGCCGATACGTTAGCTGAAAGCGCTTTCTTTCGCGTGCAACTGAATTACGTCGATCAACCACTAATGACGAAGCCTGAACTTTTAAATTACATTTCAAAATTAACAGATATTTCGAAGCTATCGATTCAAAATCCAAAGACCAAAGAGTGGAATGAAGTTTTCGCCTACCCTGATATCGTCGAGCGCCTAGGCCTATCACGACGTAAACAGCCACGGGTTCCGATTTTAGCGCAGTTCAATGGGCATTCCAATAAACACCCGTCTTTAGGTGCTAAAATAGTTACGATCAGTGAAGGTGGTATGGGCTTTACCGAAGTTTTTGATTTAAAAATTGGTGACAACGTTGAAGGCCAAATCATGAGTCCACAGTTCTTTCAGCCTTTAAACGTCAAAGCCGACGTGATTTACTCGGGCCTTGATGGCTACATCGGTTTAAAATTTACCGAAATCAACGACGAAGCTAAAGCGGTTATCATTGAGTACGTTAAGAAATTTGGAAAAATCACGCAGCAGGGCGGATAGTTTTGGGCGCACATGAACGAAAAAGTGGACGCTTTGACGTCACAATTCTATTTTGTGACATTCGTGGGTTTACCGCCCTTTTCGATAATCGCGATCCCGAAGAAGCGCTCGCTTTCGCCAATTCTGTGCTTGGAGAGCTGGGTGCCGTCGTCGAGGCCTGCGCGGGAGAAATCGACAAATTTACAGGTGACGGGTTTTTAGCGTATTTTGGCATAAACTCTTCAACCGAAGTAAACCACGCCGAAGTAGCGTGTTGGTGCGCGATTCGATTGCGCGCGGCTCTAATGGTGATTAACTCGACCCGCTACGGTTTCGATCAACCTGTCGTTAGCATCGGAATGGGAATTCACTCAGGCCCAGTTGCAGCCGGTACAATATCCACATTGAACAAAAAAGAATTTACTGTCCTAGGAAGCACCGTAAATCTAGCGTCAAGAATCGAATCTTTAACTAAATTTTTTGGCGTTGACTGTTTAATTTCAGAAGAAACATCGAAACGCGTACAAGATAAGTTTGTATTAAAGGAAATGCCTCCCCAAAGATTGCGCGGCGTTTCTGAAACGGCTACGACCCATTGGCTTTCCCCTTTGAATATCTGGCCTTAGTCTTTTTTTTCTTTTACAGTTTTTAATACTAACTTAGAAGGAATCACTATGACCATTTACGGAGAAGGAAACAGATTAACTAACGAAGCAATCCTACAATTAGGCGAGCACACGGATATGATCGAGTGCGAATGCCCGACGCACCTTATAGCAATCTTAAAGAAAATTCGCGCGTTTTCAGAATACTCGCAAACGTGTATTGAAAAATTTCCGAAAGATGAAAAAATGCATAAATGGCTTTTATCAGCTTCGCTTAACTTAGATACCCTACTTTCCGGAACGATCGGACAACTAGCTAGACACGAGGGCTTTATTAACGAGAGTAACGAGTTTGTAGCTCGAAAGTCGTAGTAAACCCACGTACAGCTAGGGTCGACTTTCTTTTATTACAAAATCCCGGCCGTTCAATAAAAATAAAATTGTGTTGTTCTAATACCCGCCTCAGTTCGGCTGTGTAGGCATACGTGGTAAAGACGCAGTCATCACTACAGTGGTTTTTTAAGAATTCATTCAAAAAGTCTTCGCGCCAAATGTCTTCAGAAAATTTTTTACTAAAGGCGTCGTAACAAACAACATCCCATCTTTTTGTTTTTTTAAAGTCGCGCACATTTTTGTGCAGACAAAAATTTTGGCTCAACGAGCTGGACAGCAGGTTTTGCACCTCTACTTTTAAATGAGCCGAAAATAAGGGGTTAGCTTCGACTAATTTTTGAAATGCTAGGTCGTAAACGGCCGACGAGACTTTATTTTCTTGCCTGATCCAAGACAAGAAAAAAGAAACCAATCCTGGATCAATTTCGAAGCTGTCAATTTGGATGCTGGATTGCACTTTCTGTTTGTGATGAACGGCGCATAAGGCCCATATCATTTCGATGTAACCTAACCCCAGGCCAACGCTGCAAACCTTGATAGGCTCTATTTTCGAGGCATTTTGAAAAACTTTTCCAATCACGTCTCCGTAGATATACCAGCTTTCTAAAGCCGCTCCACCCGAGTGGTGCATCGCCTCAGACATTCGCTGAGTTCGAATTTCTTCGTCCGTGGGCTTTAGACGAAGCGTAGGGCTATCGTCACGGGTAAGCTCGACCGTATAACCCAATTCATTAAATGACTGATTGTGCGAGCCCGGAAAAGGGTTTGCCGTTTGCTTCAGTCTTGGTTTCACTGATTGCTTCGTCGACCCATTCACTCTATATTCGCTCCTTATGGAAAAAGGTTGGACCGGCTTACCCTATCATTCGATTTCAGAACACTACAAAAGAATTTTTGGAGAGAAAATCTATAAAATTCCGGTCAGTGTTGTGGACGACTGCCCGAATCGTATGGGCTTAAAGGGTATGAAGACTTGCAGCTTCTGCGATGTGTGGGGATCTGCCGCCAGATCTGAGTCATTCACACTAACCTTGGATGAGCAAATCGAGAAATTCAAGGGACTTATCGCCAAACGCTATAATTCTAAAAATTTCTTAGTCTACTTTCAGGCTTACACCAATACTTTCACGAAGACTTCGGCATTACGACAAAACTTTGAACAATCTTTGAAATACGATTTCGTAAAAGGTTTCGTCGTAGGCACCCGTCCAGACTGCCTGTCTCCAGCCGTTTTAAACTTATGGCAAGAGTTTCATGAAAAGTCTTTCGTTTCGGTCGAGCTTGGCGTTCAAAGTTTTTACGACGAACATTTAAACTTCATGCAACGTGGACACACGGCCGATGATTCAATTAAAGCCATTTACAAAATAACCGGAAATACGACGGTCGATTTAGGAATTCATTTAATTTTTGGATCACCGAACGAAACCGATGAACAAATTATTCAGACTGCAAAAATCTGTAATGATTTACCGATCACCAATATTAAACTTCATAATTTGCATGTTTTAAAAAATACCGAACTTGAGAAATGGCACGCTGCTGGCCAGTTTGAGCCGATTTCGCAAGAAGCTTACACCGAAAAAGTAAAATTATTTTTATCTTACCTTAAGCCGCACATCGCCGTTCACCGCCTTGCGGCTTTTGCTTCGCGTTGGGAAGAATTAGTGGCTCCGAAATGGACTGCTAATAAAATGGGAACTCATCAGGCGATTATCGATGAGTTACGCTTAAGCAAGACGTTTCAAGGCTGCCTTTGGAACCCTCAAAATCAAACTGATCGCGATCTTTTTGAACAAATGAAACTCAGAGTTGAATATACTGTTGGCATTTGACAGATAATTTAAGAAACAGCTGCTTTAGCCCTAAGCGACACTAAAAAAGTGAAATTCTAAAATGCCAAGACATTGGCCTAGTTATCAATCCTCGAGGGAGATTAAACTCCAGACCAAGATCTTAGCAATTTCATTTTTTGGTCCAGGTTATGCCATTTTATTAGGCGCGGCTTAAAAAAATTAATTTTTTATTTGAAAGTTTTTAAAAAAAGATTCAACCTTATTTTTAAGAAGAACAGGCCTTATTGATGAGGCTAAGCATTGTAACCACTAGATCTAGTGGTTATCGCTCGAAGGGTTAAGATCTTTTAATAGATTGCCGACCACTTCGAAATGCAAAACGCACGGATGAGAAAAGTTGACCTCAAGTCAAGATTTCGCTCAAACGAACTAGACTAGAACGGTCAAAGAAATTCTCTTGAAAAATTTTGAACTAGATTTAAGACTTCACGACTTCTAAGGGGATGCCGTGTGGGATTCTTTTAACTTTTTTTTACAACTGCTTTACAGCTACTTAAGGCTTGGCATTAAGCTAAGCCGCACGACCGGAGGGGAATATGGAAATTCAAGCACGCACGAATTCACAAGCTAATCATTCAAACTCAACAATCGGAGCCAACTCGGGACATGTTATGCGTGTTAAGAAAAGAGATGGCTCTTTAGAACCGGTTGATGTCACTAAAATCGTTGAACGCGTTAATCGTTGTTGCCAAGGTTTAATGAGCGTCGATCCACTTCGCGTAGCTACCAAGGCTATCAGCGGTCTTTATGACGGCGCTTCAACAAAAGAACTAGATAACTTATGTATCCAAACAGCTTCATTATTGATTGGCGAAGATCCAGAGTACTCTCGCTTAGCGGCCCGTCTTTTATCGACTTACATCGACGAAGAAGTTCGTACACAAAAAGTAGGATCTTTCGCTGATTCGATTCAAGTTGGATTTAATCACGGTCTATTATCAGCTGAAGTTCATGCGTTCGTGATGACTCATAAAACTGAGTTATGCGCTGCGATCGAACACTACAAGACAGATCGTTTCGAATACTTCGGACTTCGCACTGTTTATGACCGCTACTTATTAAAGAATCCGAAATCACGTCAAGTTTTTGAGACGCCTCAGTACTTCTTTATGCGTGTGGCTTGTGGTTTGGCTCAATCTCCGGCTGAAGCGATTGAACTTTATAAATTAACTTCGTCTCATGACTATATGCCATCGACGCCGACTTTATTTAACTCAGGGACTCAACGTCCGCAAATGAGCTCTTGTTACTTATTAGATTCTCCGCAAGATGATTTACGTTCGATCTACAACCGTTACACAGACATTGCATTACTATCTAAATTTGCAGGTGGTATTGGTTTAGCTTACAGCCGTATTCGTTCACGTGGTTCTTTAATCAAAGGAACAAACGGACACTCAAATGGTATTATTCCTTGGCTTAAAACTTTAGATTCATCAGTTTCGGCTGTGAACCAAGGTGGTAAACGTAAAGGGGCTGCGTGTGTGTACTTAGAAACATGGCATGCGGATATCGAAGAGTTCCTAGAGCTTCGCGATAACACGGGTGACGATGCAAAACGAACTCACAATATCAATATCGCGAACTGGGTTCCTGATCTATTCATGAATCGTGTTGAAGCCGATGCGATGTGGTCTTTATTTGATCCAAGCTTGGTTCCACACTTTGTTGATCTTTACGGAAAAGAATTTGAAGCGGCTTACTTAGAAGCTGAAGGTCAAAAACTATTCCACAAACAAATTAAAGCACGCGATTTATATTCTAGAATGATGAAGACTTTAGCCCAAACAGGTAACGGTTGGATGACATTTAAAGATGCTTCAAACGTCAAGGCGAATCAAACCGGCGAACCTGGAAACGTGATTCATTTATCAAATCTTTGTACTGAAATCTTAGAAGTGACTTCCAAAGATGAAACAGCGGTTTGTAACTTAGGTTCAGTCAACTTAGGTCGTCACATCACAGCTGATGGTAAACTTGATTTCGACAAATTAGCAACAACTGTGAAAGTGGCTGTGAAGTATCTTGATCGCGTGATCGATATCAACTTCTACCCGATTGATACCGCACTTAGCTCGAACAATCGCTGGAGACCAATTGGTCTTGGCATCATGGGTTTACAAGATGCTTTCTTTCAATTGAAATACGCGTTTGATTCAGCTGAAGCCGAAGCTTTATCAACGAAAATTCAAGAAGAAATTTACTACAACGCTTTAACAACAAGTATTGAATTAGCTGAAAAGCATGGCGCGCACACAAGTTTTGAGCAAACAAAAGCTGCTAAAGGATTATTCCAATTTGATCTTTGGAATGTGAAGCCAGCGGATATGACTCGTTGGGACGCTTTACGTACACGTATGATGAAATCAGGTCTTCGTAATTCATTAATGATCGCGATTGCGCCTACGGCAACGATTGCGTCTTTAGTTGGAGCTTATGAAGCGACTGAACCACAAATTTCTAACTTATTTAAGCGTGAAACTTTGTCGGGCGAATTCATGCAAGTGAATAAATACTTAGTTCAAGAATTGAAAAATGCAGGTCTTTGGAATGAAGAAATGCGTAACGAGATCAAAATGAGCGAAGGATCGATCCAACATCTAGAAAGTATCCCGGAAGATATCCGTAAACTTTATAAAACAGTTTGGGAAGTTCCGATGAAAGCTTTAGTTGATATGGCAGCGGCACGTGGGGCTTATATTGACCAATCTCAATCGCTTAATTTATTCCAAGAAAATTCAACAATCGGCAAATTGTCTTCGATGTACATGTACGCGTGGAAAAAAGGGATTAAAACAACTTATTACCTTCGTTCACGTCCAGCGACTTCGATTGCAAAAACGACTGTGAGACGTTCGGCTACGGCCCATCCAAATGCGGCCCAAACAACGACGACAATGATGATGGAATCAACGACGACAACGGTTTCAGCTGTTGAAGTTAAAAAAGAATACACCGATTCAGAAATCATCGCTTGCAGCTTAGAAAACCCAGAAGCGTGTGAGGCGTGTCAGTAGTCTTTTCCGACTGCTGGCCTTTGCCAGAACGACGTTTGAACGAACTTAAAAAATGATTTAACCGCCTATGACTATTAGGCAAGGAACTTTATTATGATCTTAGATCCAGGCTTTGACTTAAACTTACGACCAATGAAATACCCGATGTTTTACGAAATGTATAAAAACGGTATTAAAAACACATGGACTGTTGAAGAAGTTGATTTTTCAACTGACCTTGTGGACTTAAACACAAGAATGACAGAATCAGAAAAACATTTGATTCACCGTCTTGTGGCTTTCTTCGCGACGGGTGATTCTATCGTTGGTAACAACTTAGTGTTAAACCTTTACAAACATATCAATTCACCTGAAGCGCGTCTTTATTTAAGCCGTCAGCTTTATGAAGAAGCTTTACACGTTCAATTCTACTTAACTTTATTAGACACTTACATTCCACACCCAGATCAACGTGCTGAAGCGTTTGCCGCGGTTGAAAATATTCCGTCTATTAAAAAGAAAGCTGATTTCTGTTTTAAATGGATTGATTCAATCAACCAGTTAGATAGCTTACAAACTGTTGAAGATCGCCGTAAGTTTTTGATGAACTTAATTTGTTTCTCGTCTTGTATCGAAGGTATGTTCTTCTTCGCGGCCTTTGCTTACGTTTACTTCTTACGTTCAAAAGGAATGTTAGCGGGCTTAGCGTCTGGAACAAACTGGGTTTTCCGTGACGAAAGTATGCATATGGCTTTTGCGAATCAAGTGATCGCAACGGCTCGTAAAGAGGATCCAACGTTATTCAATGAACAGATGCAAGACATGGTCGTGCAAATGTTAGAAGACGCGATCGATTGTGAAATGACTTTCGCTGAAGATTTAATTGCTAACGGTATCGCAGGGCTTTCAATTGGTGACATGCGCCAGTACTTAGAATACATCGCTGACCAACGTTTAGAGATGTTACACATGCCAGCGCGCTACCACGCAAAAAATCCATTCACATTTATGGAGCTTCAAGACGTTCAAGAATTAACAAACTTCTTTGAAAAACGTGTTTCAGCTTACCAAGTTGGTGTTTCTGGACAAGTTGCTTTTGACGAAGCGTTTTAGTTTTTATCTTACTTAGAAATAATTGAATGTTTTCGTGTAAACTTTTACGGTGGTTTACACGAAAACTCAGCTGACCATTTACCGACTTCATCAGCCCCTGATCCACGAGCCCGCACTGCAAAATAGTAAGTCGTTCCACTAGCTAAACCGTTCACCGCGCACGTACTAAATAAACTTCCACTCGCACAAGTCGCTAACGCCTGATAAGCTTGGCCGCCCGCAGCCCAACCACCTAGTGTTGAATAAGCTAAATCATAACCGACACCCGCCGTATAATTTCGCTGTGATAGTCCAAAATAACATGTATTGGCAAGCGGTACCGAAGGCATCGTTAATACCGGAGCCGGCATCTGACAGGTTACCGCATTTGAAACGGCCGTTTGCGGCACACCACCATAATAGGCCGCGTACTGCGTTTCGGTACCGGTTAAAGAGTAAGTATAAGTAACCCCATCGATCAAACCACCATCTGTGTACGCAAAAGCGTAGGGTGAAGCGCTGGTTAATCCAAACCCCGGAACGGCGTAAGAATAGGTCGTCCCCGTCAATCCACCGACATAACTTTTTTGTAGCGCGTACTGAATATTTTGATTAAATCGGGCGACACCTGTCGTTAGACTACATTGGTAAGTTGTGGGAATGGCTGTCGGAGTATCAATTGTCGGTGCGCGTAATTTTCGGGCCACTGTAACCCGACTCCAAACAGTATCACTTAAAGAACCTTCTTGGGTTCTTAATTTAAAACGCACTAAATAGTTAGTTCCTAAAGCCGCATCTGTTAAAATTTTTCCTAGTCGAACTGAAAAACCAAACTGACCGTTATGGCACTGCGGAAAATCTCTTTGGTCAGGAAGACTAGAGTCTTCTGTTAGGCCTATGCCTTTCGTGACCGAAAAACATTTTTCACCCGTCGCAATTCCAGAAGCCGTATTCAAGCATTTATTACTTGTTGAGTTATCAATATACGGATCGACCGTTTCGATCAGATCACCCGCAAAAACTTGAACTAAGATACGATTGTTTTTTCGACCTTGATCGCGGCACGTGCCGGTAATTTCAATCAAATCAGACGAATCAATATTTTGCGCAAGTGTTGTGTTGTTCGGAGTAATTTCAATCGCACCAGTCGTGGTCGTCGTAGTCGATGCGCAAGCTGCGTCGGTCGTACTGCTTGTGGTTGTCGTACACGCCGTGTAACTAGACAACAAAGTTGTACCCACAGAGGCATTACAGCCCACTAAAAATAACGAACCCAAAAAAAGTGGTAAAATAAGATACTTCACTAAGATTATTATCGGTTCTGTGAGTGAAATATTGAAATAAAACGGCAGGCATTCTTAACCTGAGACACTTAATTTTGATCAATTTCGCCTAAAGCTATCAATCCCCTACAAAAGGACTGAATAAAAGTTTTACGCTTTTAGATCTTTGCGATTTTAAATCGACCGACCAAATAATTAACAGTTGATGAAACCGTATCTGCTTGCAGAAATAGAATATACGTTGATGTCATCACAACCGAAAAAGTCATCAGATCCAATAATATTCCGATTCCTAGATGAAACATTACTCCCGCGATAAGCCAATACTTACGATAATTCTTATTGATCATCATTACCGGAAAGTAAACTTCAAACAAAATCGAAAGAAAAGTTCCAACGGCGAAAAAGACCGGAACGCGACTTAAGAATTTAAGATCAAACTGACTAAACTGCGGGTTCGCAAAAACAGTCCATAATGCGGTTCCATCC
The DNA here is from genome assembly GCA_014376935.1 of Bdellovibrio sp. Lineage (GTDB taxonomy): Bacteria > Bdellovibrionota > Bdellovibrionia > Bdellovibrionales > Bdellovibrionaceae > Pseudobdellovibrio. The sequence continues at coordinate 23,998 of JACMQO010000172.1, read as the reverse complement.
CACCAGGTCGTTCCTTTAAGTTTTTCAAATCCAGTATACATATAAATGATACATAATTGAATTTGCATCAGTCTAAAAAAAACGGAACTAATAGAAATATTATGATTCACGTCGCTTTTCGACGAACAATCGTTTTTATTTTTCTTGAAAAGAACATTTTTAAGACTGAAGTAAGACGTGCAATTCGTAAAACTTAAGTAAAATAAAAATAGTCCGCCAATCGTATCGGCTCCAAATAGCATGGAATAATTTCTGTTTAAAACTCCTTGATGAATGATCCAAGTCAAAAGCATCAACGGTCTTGACGTCAGGCCCAAAGCCGCTAAGCCCAATAATGTAATTAACAACAAATGCACATACGCGACCCAAGCATCAGGCCAAAAAAACCATTGAATGTAAGGTCTATAAAAATCAGGAAATATATTTAAAGCCGCATCACGCGGAATCATCGATTCAACACCTAAAAAATCAATATTCATCTGCCTGAAGCAGGCGATATAAAACAAAGTGGCGCATAAAATAAAGCGATAAACGCCCAACTGTTCTTGGGCACTTTTTTCGAATAGAAACTGATCTAAAGCAGATCTAACATCACCTACATTTTTTTTAATCCTAGCTTGCATGCGGACACTCGTACGACGACCTGCCGATTTCTTCGGTTGAAACAATATTATCGTAACTTTTTAGATTTTGATTTACGACGGACATCATTTGATCAAGGGTTGGAATACGATTTAAAATGACTTCAACAAAAATTTTAGAAGCTCCCGGATTTTTAGCACACATCCACGGAACAAAAAATTGCGGAATGCGACTTTGATCGATGATTAAAAACCGCATCACGTAAGCCGAACGTTTTTTATCTAAACGTAAATCCCCGCCTTGATCACGACTTGCGGGATAATAAGACTCGACCGGTTCTTTGAACTGATTTCCATACGCATCTTCGAAGTAGATGTCATATTTGATATACATGGTATGCGCTGGATCTGGAGAAAAGAAATTCCAGGTTGTATTAAGCCCGATCGAATTGGCGACCGGATTATAAAAAGATTCAAAGTAACGGCCCAAAAAAGAAGACCCGTTACCCATGACAATCATCATTGAAACAAAATAAAAGAACAGAACAATCAGACTGATTTTTTTTAACCGATTAAACATGACCCTCTGAAGAATTGCCTGCGTCTTCGTCCGCTTCTTCATACATTGGTAATTCGTCAGACTCAGCGTCTGCAAATAACTCGTCATCATCGTCTGAATCAGAATCGTCCGCAGTCGTAGAGAGTGAAGCCATCATTTCGGCTTCGTCTTCGTTGTATTCATTATCTAGATCTGCATCAGATTCTTCGTCTGCCGCTGTGATCGCAGCGTCGGCTAAAGAAATTTCATTGGCTTCGGTGTTTTCATCAACGATTGCGGCTTCGGTTGGCTCGTTCGTTGAAGATTCAACAGCTGCTGCCTGCGCCGCGGCCGCTTGAAGAATGGCTTCATCGTATTTTTTTAGCCAGTTGATATCTTTTTTAGGAACGACTTCGCCCACAGTTAAAGCTTCACGAATATTTTGCGCTTTTTCTTCATCGCGCTTCATTTTTTGACGTAATTTTTCTTGTTCAAAAAATTCAGACGACGTCGTGATGGCTGTTAACTGATTTTCGATATCGCCAAGTTCTTCTTCACCTTGTGAATAGCTTGTTGTCTTACTGTGGTCGGCCATGCTGTCAGTGACCATCGATAACGTTTGTTTTTCTTCGACTTCTTCGCCAATACCTTCAGGTAAAAGCTCGTCAATTTGTGACAATGTCGGAAGCTCTTTTAAATTACGTAGACCAAAGATTTCTAAAAATCTTCTAGTTGTTCCATAAGTCATTGGTTTTCCGGGTAAGTTTTCGGCTTTTCCTTCGAAATTCACTAAACCTTTTTCCATTAAAGCACGTAATAAGTGACCCGATTCCACACCTCGAATTTGATCCACTTCAATTTTTACAACAGGTTGCTTGTACGCAATAATTGATAATGTTTCTAAAGCGGGGCCCGATAATTTAAACGCGCGTGATTTGATCGTGCGTTTTAAGAAATTCATATTATCAACTTTTGTTCTTAATTGATAACCACCCGTGATTTCTTCTAAAACGATACCACGACGGCCGCCAGCATAATCAACGGCTAAAGCTTCGATCGTACGGCGAATTTTATCTTTTTTAACTGTCGTGCCTTTAAATACTTGCTGAATAGACGCAAGACTGACCGGACGGTCACTGGCAAATAAAATACTTTCAATAATACTTTGAATTTGTTCGTCTTCGACGAACTCTAGATCTTCGATTTCAGCCGATTCAAAATTATCTAATTCAGTGCCTTCAATAGCTGCATCAGCTGCGGCTAATTCATCATCACTAGCTAATAAGTCTTCAACTTCGGCTTCGTCATCAGCGGCTTCAGGAATAAAGCCTTCTTGCTCTTCCTCTTCAGACAAAAATAAAGCGCCTTCAGACAATGTACCTTCAGATTCTAAATCTAATTCAGGAGCTGACTCTTCTTTTGTGGCTTCAACTTCAGCCGAAATTTCTTCGGCCAAAGTTACAATCGTTTCTTCTTCAACTGCAGCTGCTGCTTTTTTCTTACGTGCCATGTTATACCTGCTCTTCTAGATCGGGGTGACTAGCGGCCACTTCTGATGATGGCTCCGCCTGGATATTTTCAACTTGTTCTGTCGGTTCAGACACTTTTTCTGCCAATATTTCTGCCGCAACGTCGTCTGAATGAATCATTTCTGATTCGATAAATTCTTGAGGTAGATCATTTGTTATTAACTGATCTTGCGCTTGCAAAGCTTCAAGCTCGAAAGAGGCCACAGTAGGCTCAGTCGACTCTTCTTCAGCTACTAAAATGTCTTCTTGAGCTGGCTCGATGATTTCTTCTGAAGTAACTTCAGATTCAGCCATAGCTAACTGGTCTGTTTGCTGTTCAATTGCAGGTTCAGTTATTTCTAATTCTTCAACCGATGTTTCAGTTGCTACGTCGTCAGCTAATAGGTCTTCCGCTAGCACTTCAGTCGAAGTATCTTCAGCAGCGCCCAATTCAAATGGAGCACTGTTTGATTCGTCCGCTTCAAGTTCGATTTCGGCCGCTAAAAGATCATCATCTGAAGCCACGTCAGCCGCAATGGCTGCCATGTTTTCTTCGAAACTCATTTGCTGAACCGTTCCTGAGGCTAAAACGTCATCTTCTTGATCTAGAATTTCTAATTCTTGCTCTGTTAATACCGAAGATTTGGCAAAAAGCGATTGCGCAACAGTATCGGCATCCATGTTTCCATATTCTTCTACTTTAGAAACGACGTCGCCTTCGATTTCTTTTTTGGTTTGAACATGAATATCGCCGTAATTTTCAGTTTGGTAAATGCCGACGTAACCCATTTTACCTAATTCTAATAACGACAAGAACGTGATTAAAGCATGGCGTGATCTTTCAATACGCTCAGCTAAATCAGCTCTAAATAATTCAACCATGCGAATCGTATGACCCGGAATTAGTTTTTCACGCATCTCTAGAATACGGCTGGCGACAGATTGAAGTTTAATATTTACTTTGTGAATTTTTTTATGAAGAGTTTTGACCATCTTACGGTATGAAGAAATCAAAGCAAATAGCGCGTTATCTTCAAGTTCGATATCGTCATTAGCAACTTCTAACTTTTCACGTAAACCACGGGCCCAAACGTCACGGTTCAATAACGGACGATCATATAAAGCTTTTGAAGCTTCTTTGTATTTTTCATACTCTAATAGTTTTTGAACCAGCTCTTTACGCGGATCGATGTTTTCAACGGCTTCGCCATTTTCATCATAACTTGGTAAAAGCATTTTTGATTTAATTTGAATTAAAGTTGAAGCCATCGCGATAAAATCGCCTGCGACTTCAAGGTCGAATTCTTTCATCAACTTAATAAAGTCTAGATACTGTTTAGTGATCTCGACGATATTGATGTTAAAAATGTCCATCTCTTCTTTACGAATAAGGTAAAGAAGTAAATCTAGAGGGCCTTCAAATTGTTGGAGCTGAACACGTATACTACTCATTTAACCTTTGGTCCTAACTTCATGTAATCTTTAATAATCTGAATATTTTTACGCGCAACAACGCGTGCTTTCTCGTTACCTTCTGCGATGATTGAATCAAGCAGAGATGGGTTATTCAACAACTCTTTTTTCTTTTCGCGCGGAATTCTTAACATTTCATTCAGATTGCCAAAAAGTTTAGCTTTACAGTCGCCGCAACCAATCCCCGCTGTGACACAACCTTCAGCAGCCCATTTTTTATCATCATCTGCCGAGAAAAATTTGTGATAACTATACACCGTGCAGATCTCGGGGTTTCCTGGGTTTTCACGCAATGCGCGCGCGGGATCTGTCAGCATTGAATTCACTTTTTTCTTCAGCGACTTTTCATCTTCAGAAAGTAAAATTGAATTATCGTATGACTTTGACATCTTGCGACCATCTAATCCCGGAAATGACGGCGTTTCACTCAGCATGGCCTTTGGCTCTGGAAGTTTAGCTTTATATAAGAAATTAAATCGTCTGATTATTTCGCGCGTTAATTCTAAATGAGAAACTTGGTCTCCACCCACTGGAACCAATGCTCCAAAATAAAGAGCGATATCGGCGGCTTGTAAAACAGGATACATAAATCGACCTAAATTATGAGTATCACTGGCCTTCGCTTCTTCTTCAGCGTCTTTCCACGTAGGGACGCGTTCAAGCCATCCCATTGGAGTTAAATTGGCAAAGATCATAAATAATTCGATGTGTTCGGGAATCATGGATTGAACGAACACCGTATTTTTTTGTGGATCGATCCCCCACGCAATCATTTCGGCGTAGATATCGCGGTTCCAGGCATTGATGTCGGCGGTTTCTTTGTATTTACTAGTCATCCCATGCCAGTCCATCACCCCAAAAAAACATTCGTATTTTTTTTGCAGCTCTAGACAGTTACTGAGCCAACCCAAATAATGACCCAAATGAAGGGCACCCGTCGTTCGAGTTCCGCTCATGACTCTTAATTTTTTTACGGGCTGCGTGGTGTTCGGTGCTGGTGCCAAGACCGCATCGCTCACAGAAAGACTCCGGCATTAATTAACGAGGCAAACGATTGATATAAAAAATTAATCGGAGGTCCGATAATATACATTAATACCCCTGACAACATCAGGCCTAAAAGAATGAAGCCCGTGATTTGTTCATTCTGCTCAAGTTTATAATTAACTTCAGCCGGTAAAAAGCGAGCTAGAACTTTACCCCCATCTAATGGATGAAGTGGGATTAAATTGAAAATGGCTAACGAAATATTAACCAGTAAAAAGTTTTTTCCTAACGCCAGGATTGAACTTTGATAGTTACCAAAAATATTAAACCGAATTCCGATAATCATAATGATCGAAGTCACGAAGGCTAGAAATAAATTAGAAAGTGGGCCGGCAAAAGCGATCCAAAACATATCGGTACGCACATTTTTTAGATTGCGCGTACTGACCGGAACGGGCTTTGCCCAACCGATGAAAAGCGGAACGCCGAACACGATCGCGCTGATGGGTAAAATAAACGTTCCAACCATATCGGCATGAGCCATCGGGTTTAAAGTTAAACGACCTAACTTTTCGGCGGTGTCATCGCCTAACCAACTGGCGACTAAGCCGTGCGCGTACTCGTGAAAGCAAAGTGCAAACAATAAGGGAACAAAAAATAAGGCTAATCTTCCGCCAATTTCTACTGGATCCATAGCCACATACGCTACCAAATTAAAAGGTCGTGTCGAGAAAAACCTTTCATTTGCATCTACTTTGTTCACTCTGATAAGACACACATAACGCGGCTTATCACTTGATCTAAAAGATATATCCGCTTAAGTTAAGACATCTTTTTTACAAGACTATTTCGAAGGAGTTACCAATGTTTGAAAACGCGCGTCCTGCTTTAACAATGTGGTCAGAAGATGAAGTTGCTTTCCGTGAAGCGGTTCGTTCTTTCGCCGAAACAGAAATCAAACCTCATGTGAATCACATGGACGAAAAAGCCGAAATGAATCCGGCCATCGTCAGTAAATTATTTGAAATGGGTTTAATGGGGATTGAATCTCCGGAGCGTTACGGTGGAGCCGGCGCATCGATGACAATGGCGTGTATCGCGATTGAAGAAATCGGTCGTATCGACGGCTCAGTTTCGGTACTTTGTGACGTACAAAATACATTAGTGACAAACGCCATTCTCAAATGGGGTTCTGAAGGTTTAAAAGAAAAATATTTACCGAAATTAGCACGCGAATGGGTTGGAGCTTACTGTTTATCTGAATCATCATCTGGATCAGATGCTTTTGCTTTAAAATGCCGTGCCGAGAAAAAAGATGGCAAATGGGTCATCAACGGAAATAAACTTTGGATCACTAACGGTAAAGAAGCATCGTTCTTTATCGTCTTTGCAAACATGGACCCATCAAAAGGTTACAAAGGGATCACGGCGTTTATCGTTGAAAAAAGTTTCAAAGGTTTTACGGTTGGTAAAAAAGAAGATAAACTTGGAATTCGTGCAAGCTCTACTTGCGAATTAGTTTTTGAAAATTGCGAAGTTCCTGAAGAGAACGTTTTAGGTGAAATCGGCAAAGGTTACAAAATTGCAATTGAAACTTTAAACGAAGGCCGTATCGGCATCGGTGCGCAAATGGTGGGTATCGCTCAAGGTGCTTATGATGCAACATTAGGGTACATCAAATCACGCGAACAATTTGGCAAAGCCATTGGTCAATTTCAAGGTGTTCAATTTCAGTTAGCACAAATGCGTATTGATTTAGAAGCCTCACGCTTAATGGTTTACAATGCCGCCCGCCTAAAAGATGCCGGCGCTGATTTCATCCAAGCCGCAGCCATGGCCAAATACTTTAGTTCAAAAGCAGCTGAAAAAATCACGTCACTAGCGATTGATTTATTCGGCGGTAACGGATTTACAAAAGAATACCCGGTCGAAAAATTCTGGCGTGATGCTAAAATTGGTCAAATTTACGAAGGCACTTCAAACATGCAACTTCAAACGGTTGCAAAGATTGAAATGGATCGTTCGTAATTATGAGTTTCGGTCCAGAAACAAAAGCCAGCGTTCTTGTTACCGGTGCCAGCTCTGGCATCGGGGCTGAAATCGCGCGCGAATTTTCTAGACACGGCTACTTCGTATTCTTACTTGGTAGAAATTCTGACAAGCTTAGAAAAGTTCAAGCATCCTGTTCGGGGCCAACAGAAATTTTGGCCTTTGACTTAAAAGATTTAAAAAATTACCAAAATCAAATTTTAAAATTAATTGAGACAGGTCCAAACTTTGAAGTTTTAGTTAACTGCGCGGGAATTTTTCACCGCGAAGCGTTTGCTGAAACCTCTGAAGACATTTGGCTTGAACAATTTGAAGTGAATTTATTAAGTTCGGTTCGCTTGACTCGTCTGGTATGGCCTTTGTTTGCGAAAAACAAAAAAGGTAGCATTTTAAATATCTCTTCGACGTTAGGAATTAAACCGACTCCTGGAACGTCGGCCTATTCAGCCGTAAAGGCCGCGATGACCAATTGGACTTTGAGCTTAGCGCAAGAAGGTGGTCCGTTTAACATTCGCGCGAACTGCGTCTGCCCGGGCATTGTCGACACCCCTATTCATGATTTTCATATTTTAGAAACAGAAGCCAAAAACCAAGTTTTGAATTCAGTTTCAAATCTACAGCTGTTATCTGAAATCGGAAAACCACACCATGTCGCTAAATCTGCTTACTTTTTGGCAAGTGATGAGTCTCCGTGGACGACGGGCGCCATTCTTTCTGTTGATGGCGGAATCAATTTAAAATGAAACGAATTTTAGTTGTGTCGTCTAATTTTAGCTCGGCGCATCTGTATAAAAATGACGATATGACCGACGCCCAAAATCGAAGGGCTTTCGGTCGATGCTACACGGATCACGGGCATGGCCATAATTATAAATTAGAAACTGGATTTTTAATTGATCCTAAGCTTAGCGAAGATGAAGTTATGAAAACGAAAAATGCTTTGGAACAATCTATTCTATCACTGACCACCGTTTTAGATCACGAGCATTTAAATTTCGTGATTCCTGAATTTCAGAAAACAGTTCCCACAACAGAAAATATTTTACTTTATTTTGAGAAAAAACTTTTAGCTTTGAAATTAAAAAACAAATTAGCCTTCATTAAGTTGTTCGAGATGGAAAACTTATATAGCGAGAAATATTATGTCACAGTATATTAAGAAGCCCACCCCGAAACCTGAATTAGATCCCAACACACCCCTACGCCTATCAAAGTTGATGTCAGAGCGTGGTATTTGTTCGCGCCGCGAAGCGGATGACTACATTTCAAAAGGTTTAGTTTTCGTGAATGGCGAGCGCGTGCAAGAGCTTGGCTTTAAAGTATTACCCGACGTTAAAATCACGCTGGATACCCCCGCATTAAGAAAACAAAATAGCTTAGTGACGATTATCATGAATAAGCCCGTGGGTTACGTATCGTCACAACCTGAACCAGGTTCGGGTTATGAACCTGCGATTCGTTTAATCAAAGACAGCACCCAATTTTCAAATCAAAAAAAGACGCTTCAAATTGGTGATTTAAAAGATATCGCGGTCGTGGGTCGCTTAGATATCGACTCGCAAGGTCTATTGATCTTTACCCAGGATGGTCGCTTAGCAAAAAAATTGATTGGCGAAAACTCGAACGTTGAAAAAGAATATTTGGTGCGAGTTGAAGGTCGACTTTCTTTTGAAGATTTAAAATTATTAAATCACGGTCTAGAATTAGACGGTGAAAAATTAAAACCCGCCCTGGTTGAATGGGTCAATGACGAACAACTGCGCTTCGTCCTAAAACAAGGTAAGAAACGCCAGATTCGCCGCATGTGTGAAATGGTCGGTTTACACGTGACTGGCCTTAAGCGTGTGCGCGTCGGCAAGCTTATGCTGGGTAAATTACCGGAAGGTCGTTGGAGATTTTTAGACGCGGACGAAGAAATCTAACCTTTATTTACGTCCTAGAAATGAAAGTCTTAAATCTTTAAGATATTCAATTTCAGCATCGGTAAAACCCGCTTTTTTCCGAATCTCGACCGCAATATTTTCAACCCGTTTTGGTAATACCCAGCGTAACTTCGTCAAACGTTCTGAAAAATCCAAGCTCGGATCGATTTTTTCAACATCACACATCGTTCGGTACCAGCGCGATCCAAATTCGACATGCCCAATTTCATCGTTAAAAATTCTTTCAGCCGCGCGCTTCACCGGCGGGGCGTCGATTGATTTTAAACGATTTAAAATTGTTTCTCCGGCATCAAGGCCACTGCCTTCTAAAAAACGGTGCACGATCAAAATACGATCGATTAATGAGTCTTTCGAGCTGGTCGCTGACCACAACGCGCAGTGAACTGGCCAGTCTCCCCACTTAAACCCTAGACCTTCAATTTCGGTCAGACACATTTCTAGATGAACGCTTTCAGATAACGTAACCTCAAAAAGCTGCTCTCTGAACGCGTGCGGGGCGTCTGGAAATTCAACCAAAGTGCGAAGCCCTAACTCCATGGCTTGAAGTTCGATACTGGCCAAATCATGCAGTAAACGCGCTTGGCCTTCTTTAAAAGACAACCCTTTTTTGGGTGGCAGCTCTTTTGGAGTTAATAGTGAAATATCGCGCGCCGGTATCATGGGCGTCGCCGCGCGCTCTTTCAGCGTAAAGATATCATCGGCCGATTGCCGCATTCTTAGGATTTTTTTAAAAATATCTGGTTCGTTAAAGGCCCACATGGCGGGAACATTAACATACAGCGCACGCGACGCCAAGACCTAGACAAAGCAAAGCCTTCGCGATAATTTTAAAGACTATTTTACGTGAAGGAGCATTTATGGGTAAAGGTTGGAAAGCCGCAGGCAAATCAGAGAACGCACAGAAAAAAGGAGCGATGTTTACGAAAGTAGCGCGCGAGATTCAAGTGGCGTCTAAAATTGGCGGTCCAAACCCCGACATGAATGCCCGCTTACGCATGGCGATCGACGCGGCCAAATCTATTTCTTGTCCGAATGATACCATCGACCGCGCGATTAAAAAAGGCGCTGGATTATTAGATGATGGAAAAATCATTGAAGAGTTAACATATGAAGGCTACGGGCCACATGGCGTCGGCGTCATCGTTGAATGCCAAACAGATAATAAACACAGAACCGCTCCCGAGATGCGCAGCGTATTTAAAAAACATGACGGAAACTTAGGTGAAACCGGTAGCGTTGCGTGGATGTTTGCGCGCGTTGGTGTTGTTGAAGGATCTAAAGCAGGAACTTTTGATATCGACGAAGAAGCGATCGAAGCTGGCGCCGATGATGTTTCTAAAAATGATGATGGTTCTTACGAATTCGTTACAACTTTTGAAAATATTGATGGACTGAACAAAGCCCTTCAAGCCCGCGGCTGGAAAGTGACTTCGGCAGGCCCCTCTTACAAAGCAACAAATATCACTGATCTGACTGAAGACCAGCATAAAGAAGTCTCTGAATTTCTAAATGCAGTTGATGACTTAGATGATACGCACAAAGTATTTGCGACGATTTAGTTTTTTAGATCTTCGGGTACGACTTTCTTCTTTTTCTTCTTCTTTTTCTTTAAGCTTTTCGCATCGGCCTTAAGCTTTTTACTAGAAACTTTAGCCGGCGTCCTTTGGGGCGCTTTCTTTGATAAAGACTTATTTTGTAATTTCTCGTTTTTAGCTATTTTTGATTTTTTCGAAGACTTCGAAATATTCATCGCTTTTTTTGATTTCAAACTTTTTGACGACATTTGATTTAAACTGACTTTTTTGCTTTGAGCTGAAGCTTTTTTATTTAAAGCGTATGTTCTTTTTTTCTTAGCGGTTTTTTTAACTAATTTAATTTTCATTCCTTTATTTTTGGCCGTCACAGAGCCCGTCTCATCGTAACTCCCAACTGTCGGGGTCGCTACATTTAATTCGTTTGTGGATTTCATGGCTTTTTGAGTGTGATCAAGTTCGCGCTCGGACTGACGTAATAAATCGTCAAAGTCAGTTCTTGGTTTTGATGATTTCGCTTCGGCCGAAACCGAAGTCGCTATTTGGTAAAGGCCCGAGCTGCAATTTTGAAAAAAGAAAAGGACCGCAACGCCCAAAGTTGCAAATAGCAAAACCATTTTTTGTTTCGAACTAAAGGCCCACATGTACGGCCTATCGGAAATTTAACAGCGGCTTTTGAACTTTTTCACTGCTAAAAAAAAGGTTTTCATACTTAACTTAAAGCCGCCACAATCCATTCGCGATTGATGTCGCTAAATGGAGCCTGGCAGTAGCTACAAACAGAAGATAACGTATCTTTTTGAGGCGCTCCGCAGTTTGAGCACGAATTCGCGTAGATCGAACCTTTCGGGCTTAATCCCGTTAACTTTCGAACCATCACCATTTTGGCCGACGTCTTTAAAATTTCATCACCAAGTAATTGAGCGCGCCCATCCTGAAGATGCACACGCCGGTAACTATACTGAATATCGATCACAACCTGCGCTAAATCGTGTTGAACATTTTCTTCTAACAACGTGACCGAATTTAAAAAAAGGCGATCGTAAATATAATCTGACGATTCAAACCAACTTTTAAAAGTAGGCATCACTTCAGGCGCACTAAAACGAGTCAATGGCGTTAGGTCTTTATTCGCGATCGCGATTAATATTTGCATAAATGCATTACTGGCCCGATCTTCAATCAGTTGTTTTGAATAATCAGGAATTTTTTCTGAAATTTTTAATGTGGTTTCACTTAAAGAACTTTCACTCTTCGGCATAAAGTCTTCTTCTTGCGTGATTTCAGCTAAAACCCAATCGTAGTCACCATTATTGATATAGGTACCGCAGTAAGGACACCGCGCACTTTCAACCAGCTTATTCGTGATCGGCGCCGAGCACTTCGGGCAGTTGTCTGAATGAAAGATATCTTTTCCACCATGATCTTTACGACGAATAAATGACCAGTATTCAGTAAAAGACTCTTCGCCACCCGGAGAATTTAAAAATGAATATTTCGGACTTATAAATTGATCAAAGCTACTGGCTTCAATTTGAACGTCGACCACTTCATAAATTCCGTCTAGATGGTAGCCAACAACTATTATGTTACTAACTTGAATATTAGAAATAACATCTGTTAAGTCTAACTTTTTCATCATCGAAAACTGCGCATGAAATCTTTGGTACACTCCGTCCGTAATAAATCTTCGCATTAAATCAACGCGCTGACGTGACCACGACTCTTGAATCGCTAAAAAGGCCGCGCCCACTTTTCTTCTAAAAAGAATGATGTCTTCGCCCGGAATGACTACGGAAGAATCAGTTTCAGATAAGCTTTCTAGATTTTGCTCCGAACGACGATTTTGCCGGCGGTAAATAACGAAGAAATACAATCCAACTATGATAATAATAAAAATAAAAAATGGAAACGAACTTCCGCTACCTGAACCATACCCAGTGCCGACCGCCGTGTAACCACGACTGTAGCCGCCCGAATAACCTCCACCGTATGATCCCCCGCCGCTACTGCCTCGCCCGCCGCCGCCTCCACCACTGTGGCCGCCGCCCGCTCCGCCAGCCCGAGCCCACACCGTGGAACTAGCGATAAAGATCAAAGCAAAAAGGCATAAAGTCAGGCGCGCTATTTTTTTCATATTTTTGACAAAATTTCTTTTCTTTTCGTCTCAAACTCTTCATTAGAAATTAAATTTTGATCTAACAATTCTTTTAATTTTTTTAACCGCACGGCAACGTCATCACCACCCGCAGCGCTGTTGGCATTTGCAGAATTATTATTTAATCCAGCCATGGCGCCTACCATTTGCTGACCAAAGCCAAGACCAACGCCAACGCCCATTCCCATGCCGGCACTGCCGCCAGGGTTTTTAGCGGCTTCTTTTAAAGCTTCAAGCTGCTGAAATTGTGCGTACGATAAGCCCGTGGCCTGCGCCGCTAACGATTCAGCCGACATATCCGCAATACGGTTAATGCGTTTAGCCGTTTCGTCATCAAACGAAGTACCTTCAATTCTAAAATCTAACAAACTAAAACCTAATTTAGAAAAATCGGCGTCTAAATTTGTTTTCAAAGTTTGCGCGATATCCGTTCGATGAGAATCAATTTCCGCGTACGAGTACTTTGCATTGGCTAAATAGTCAGTTAAGGGTTGTAAAAAACGCGACGCTAGTAACTGGCGTAATTCAGAGGCCGTGTACTGATCTTTTACGCCCGTGATATTTTGCACAAACCATTCCGCTTGCGTGATTTGCACAGAGAAGTTTCCAAACGCCCGCAAGCCTACCGGAAATTTATATTTTGGATCATCGTATTTGATAACTGATGTTGTGCCCCAGCCTAAATCGGTCAGCTGATGACGTCTAAAGAAATAAATTCCAACTTTATGTTCACTTTCAAATGCCTGCATAAATTTGGTGATCGTTGTCCAGAATGGGATATTGGCCGTTGTTAATTCGACCATGCCTTCGGTCGTGTAAACGGCCTGCACTTTTCCTTCGTAAATAAAAAGGCAACCTTGTCCGGGGCCAACGATCAATTTCGATGCGTTTTTAATTTCATCCTGGCTTGAACTCCATTTTTCGAAAATAACATCCGTCGATGGATTTTTCCATTCAATAACCGAGCGTAATTGATTCTTAATCGATCCAAACATGATGACTCCTTAAGGTAAAAAACCTAAATAAATAATAAATGGGGACGGGTTTATTTTATTCCTATCCTACAAAAATTTGTACAGATTATTAGACTGACACGCTTAGATAAGACCTTCAGACCAGAAGGCTGCAGATTCAATCAAACCAGATAGGACCGAGTGAAAATGGGATTGCGTTTGTAAGCGGTCTAGCCCAAAACGGTTTTCAAATTCTTTTTTAATAAAAGGAACGTGCGCCGTACCACCGGTCAAGCAGACCAGATCAATTTGGTCGTAGGTCACTTGCGCTGACGCCAAACAGCTGTCTAGCGATTGGAATATCTTTTCTTTAACGCCTGCCGACCAATCGACGAACTGCTTTTGCGAAAAGGTTTCGTTCGTTTCAAGCCCGGGGTATTCAAATTTAAAATTAAAATCAGCATTTGATGACAAATTCTTTTTTGTACTTTCAATTTTTTCAAAGAAAGAAAATATTTGCTGATCTTCGATCATTAAAAATAATTTGTCGATCGCGTCTTTATCTGAATCTAAAAGCGCGCACTTTCGAACCTCTTTAATGAATTCATAGGTGTCTTTTTCTTTTAAATGCACAATGTGCGCGGGGTGATTTAATCGCTGCATAATAGATTGAGGCATTTTTAAAATGTTCGTTGAAAATGGCATTCTGTAGACAGAGCCCGCCCCGAAATTCTTATTCAGCTTATGGCTCATAAAAATACTATCTAGCGCATCACCCGCTAACGGACATCCATCAATCGACAAGACATCTTTTTTACTAAACTTATTCGGGTGAAGCTTAATAACCGTGAAATCTGATGTACCCCCACCGAAGTCACCAATCAGAATTAATTTTTCATCTTTAATTTGCTTACGGTAATCAAAAGCAGCCGCTAAAGGCTCGGCGATAAATTCGACTTCCGTAAACCCGGCAAAGGCAGCGGCCTTTTTCATCCGCATCAACGCGACTTCATCGGCTACCGGGTCCATGGAGTACTTAGCCGGTCGACCAATGACGGCTTTATTAACTTTAATACCTAATTTAGCTTCGGCGCGTTTTTTCAATTCAAGCAGAAAAGTGCCGATCATATTTTCTAAAGTTAAAATACGATTATCAATGATCGTTCCTAAATAACTTTGCGTCGGTAAATGCGATTTGAAAGAACGAAACAGCCGCCCTTCCATATCTTCAGAAATATATTTTGATAGAGCTTCAGATCCGTAATAGCAAAGATCCGCATGGGGGAAATACAAAAGCGTTCGCATCATCGTTTTATCAGAAGCAAATGGATCAATTTCAAGTGCGGCAATACGTTCGCCGTTCACAAAGGCGCCCACTAAGGAATTACTTGTTCCGAAATCGATGGCAAGTGTTGGATCGCTATTTAGACTCAAGCTCTATTTTTCTTTTTAGAACTTCTGCGGCTGACTTTTTTAGGCTTATCGCATTTAGGAATTTCTAATGAAGCCAAAGTTCTTTGGTCATTCAGCGAACATGTTTGTAAAGGTACTTTAAGCATTGTCACGCCTGCACCTTTTTCTTTATTTTCAACGTAAGGGTAAATTAAATTTTTATACTCATCGATATAAAAACGAAAGTCGTCGACGTTACCAAACGCAGCAAATGAAGCCTTATTCCACTCGCAAATTTTTTGACCCAAATCATTAACGATCGTGATTTCAGCGTCGTCGACGATCACGCTGTTACGCTCGGTTCCCCAAACAAGTTTATCTTTACGACTTAATAATTCGTCTTCTTTCATGACGACGCACGCCTTTGGCGGGTCTTTAACTTTGTGTAAACGAATTCTAGCATTAGCCGTAGCTAGCAAACCAAATAGGCACATTACAAATAGTGTTAATCTCATGCTTAATGTTACGGTCATATCATTTGGAAAGTAAATACTGAAATGCCGTGGCGTAGTATTTAATTTGCTTAATCATTGAATACAGACCATTCGAACGACTGGGACTTAACCCTTTGTCAAAACCCAAATCGCTTAAAAATGTAGGATCTTTTGACAGTATCGTTTGCGGAGTTTCATTTGAGTACACGCTTAAGGCCAAAGCCACTAACCCTTTAACCAGTAGGGCATCGCTGTCGCCGGTAAATATTATTTTCTTGTCGGCTGATAGTTCGGCACGGATCCAAACTTGCGACTGACAGCCTTTCACTTTAAGGTCTTCTGTCTTATATTCATCCGCAAGTCCTGGCCATTTTTTTCCAAGTTCGATAATCTTTTCGTACTTTTGTTCCCACGTCGACAGGCGATCAAACTGTTTTTTAAGTTCATTTATTTTATCGTCGATTTGCATATTCAATCACTTCTTCTTCAAGCTGCAGGCCTTGATTCCCTATAATTTCTTTAAATTGTTTGCGGTCTAATTTAGAAATAAGGGCGTAACATTTTTTATAAAATTCGATCTTGTCGTCGTAACCATTCCACAATTTTCGATCCACGTCAGCTTCAATAACTAATTGTGATTGTTCAACACCATCAAAATCATGCTTATTTAAATACATCAATTGATCTGACATATCGCGTGGCGAAAAATCCAGTTGTACCAAACACTCTTCAGCTAGCGCCATTTCAACGTAACTTAAGTAATCACTAAAAACGGCCCAAAACTTAAGTCCATTTTGTCCGTAATCACTGCGGCAGTAAAACGACGTACACACAACACCGCGAAATTCCCAAATCGAACATTGGTTCTCTTTGACACTAAAATAGGGGCATAATAGATCTTCACGATTTCCAAAATCTGATTCATCTTTAGCTAAAAATTTAAGTTGGTATTCATAGGGCGCTAAAATCCCTAACGGCAAACTAAATTCACGCGTTTTAATTTTATGCTCGATACGTTCGATACCTACCGTCTTATTCGGCATCGATAATAATGCACCCACTGAATAATTCGGCAAAAAGGGATGAAACGTACAGCATTTCAAATTGCTTTCATAGGTATAAGAAAACCGTTTATCCCTAGAACGAAGACAATTCTGACACGTCGCCTTGGTTTCGACCGAACTTAAATTTAATAATTTGGCCGAGATAAACTTTTTGTAAATCCCAGGAACAATCGTTTTTATTTGCATTGGGTTCTGATCTTTTCCACAAGGCCATTTATTTCACGAAAGACCGGCCAGCGCCACTGAAAATCGCTACAATCTTCGAAGGCCGCAAAAGTCGTTTCTCCGCTGGCATCAAAGCGTGTGCGGGGCTGGCTTGCGATATAAGGAGCCATTCGATCAATCATCCACTGCTTGTTGGTGTCTGATAACAAACCCTCTTGGTGAAGCTGCAACGCAATTTCAACCGGAGTCACGTACCCGAACTGTTCAGTTGAAATGACTTTTCCGACTTCTGAAAATAAATCCGTCCCTAAAATTTGGTCTAAAGCTATTTTTCGTTTCGAGCTATAAAGTTGATGAATAAAGGTCACAAATTTGATGTTCTGATTTTTATACTCTTCAGTTAGCTGGTGATAAATTTCTGAATCACGCTCTCCGTTATCTCCGACTAAAATCACGTCGGTTGGCTTCTGGGTTTGCATCAGCAAACGAAGCTGGGTGATTTTATGATTCATGTCTTTCAAATCAGCGCGAAGTAATAAATCACCCTTCGGAAATTTATTATAATCTAAAAAACTTTGGTGAAAGAACCGAATCGCGGGAATACCTGCGACCTCTTGGGGTGCATTTGATAAATAAACAATTTTAATATTTTTTTGAGAGTTTAATAATGTATAGAGCTGACTCATTCCCGTAAAAGCGGCCGTGATATTCGGCCCCTGAGCGAGCTTTGCAACTGTACTTAGAACGTGCGAGTTCTTAATTGTGTCGTCAATGTCGCTAACCAGTAAAACTTTTCTTTCTTGCGAGAAAGCTAAGCTTGAAAGCAAAGTAACGGCTATGACTACGATAAATGACAGTAGAACCTTCATATTTTGGCCTTCCTTAAAACTAAACCCACCCCAAAACATGACCCGCGCGACAGAACGACTAAATGTAAATAGATGACCCAAATTAACACATTGCGTCTATAAGTCAATAGTTGGCTTACAACAAAGGTGACTAACGTTTTTCGTCCTTTTTCAATTTTGTCAAATGACTCATTTTAAGATCAAAATTTACGTAGATAATTCATATACTTAAGACGCCTTGTTTTAAGACTTAGACGCGACCTAAGTCATGAGTTTTGCAAATAACTATTTCAACGAACGAAAAGGAGTTTTTATGAAACTAGTGACTTCAGCCTTAATCATGACTTTCTTAAGCTTTAACGCTTTTGCAGCCCGTGGACCGGCTAGCTCCGAAAAGCCGACCGAGTTCAAGTTCGTTTTTAACCCTCAAAAATACGTCTCTGCGACAAAAGATCAGAAAAATCCAAGTTTCACCATCGTGAAAACCGGTGTTTCTAAAGACGTCGCGTTTAAATTAGCGGCAAAAGATTGTTATCAAAAACTAACTGGCGGTAAATATCCGGGCGAAGAACGCGGATTAGACATTATAGACATTTGCGCAAACCCAAAAATGTAGTTAGTATTTTCATATGAGTTTTTTTAAAAAATTAGCAAATATCGTTGGCGGCAGTGAACCAGACATCTTTGACGACAAAGGGCAGATTGCCCACAAGCTTCCTAAAAAGAAATGGGATGATTGGCAAAACCGTCTTATTCAAAGCGCCGAATACAATTGGCGCGAACACAAAGGCAGCAAAGCCGGCGAAGCCGAAAAAACATCTGAAGGCTTAGCAGAGACTTTGAAAAAATAAATTTTAAATTTCAATCTTTTCAGGAAATCAGCAAAAAAGAGTAGTGGCTAATCACCTGCTCTTTTTTTATTTTAAGCTGCATAACATTTTTTGGCTTACCCGCAATTCTCAATCTTCAAATCCATTTAATGAACTTATTACTGGTTTCGTCTTTGCATCTTAAATCGTTGAAACAAACAATTTAACTGTAAAGGAATTTTATGACGAACAAAGTAGTAATCGCAGCCCTTTTATCCATGATGGCTTTTCAAGTTTCAGCGCAAGGATTAGAGGAATGTTCACCAGCTTTCAAACCACTTTACATGGAAATTCAAATTTACAATCGCACTGAAAAAATGAATCCAAACGACGGCGTCATTGGACGCAGTCTTCAATCTCAAATTGAAAATTTAAAATCAGATGAGCTCAATATGAAACAAAAAGTTCAGTCCCTTGAAACAGGCTTCGCAAGATGCGAAATGGCTTTAAGTTCTGATGATATCTTAGCGATCGATATGGAAGTCGAGCAATTTGCGAAAATGAAAATCCCACTTATGATTGATTAGGCCCTAAGGTCATCACCTAGGGAGCCCTAGTTTAACTTTTCTTGCCACTTAGCGATTTGATTTAAAGCTTCTAACGGTGACGTTTTTAAAACAGAAAATGTTTTTAGCTCTAAAATTAATTTTTCTTTTTCGGGATCGATCACGGGCATCGCTTCAAATAATGAAAGTTGATTCGTCTTCTTCTGTTTTTCATTTTTTGAACCCGTCGCGACCGGTGCCGCGTCCACATTGGCTTCATTCGACGGTTTCGTAGATTCTAAAACGTGAAGTAAACTATTCGCGCGCGCGATTATTTCAGCCGGAAGCCCTGCAAGTTCTGCCACTTTCACCCCGTAACTTTGCCCAGCGGTTCCTGATGTTAGAATATGAAGAAATTCGATCTCTCCATTTTCTTTCGCTACTGTTTTCATGTACTTATTTTTAATTTGCGCATGGCTAACTTCTAAACTGGTTAGTTCATGGTAATGAGTCGCAAAGAAAACATGAGTTTTTAAATGACCTAAAATATACTCTAAAATACTTTGCGCTAAACAAAGCCCATCTAAAGTCGATGTTCCGCGACCGACTTCATCTAAAATTAATAAACTATTTTCGCTCGCTTCATTTAACATTTGTGCGGTCTCGGTCATTTCAACCATGAACGTTGAAAGTCCTTCTGACAATTGGTCACTGGCTCCGATACGGGTAAAAATCGAATCGTACATGGGCATTGAGGCCGCCGTGGCTGGAACGTAAGAGCCGATTTGAGCCATGATCACACACAAAGCTACCTGACGCATTAAAGTCGATTTACCGGCCATATTCGGACCCGTAATTAGAATGCAGTCTTGTCCTTGCATATCAATCGTATTGGCTACAAATTTTCCACGTGTGAACTGCTCGACGACCGGGTGCCTAGAGGCCTGTAAGAATAATTTTTTCTGTTCGGTAAATTCGGGGCGACAGTAGCTTTCTTCTAAACTTAACCACGCTAAACTTGAAATGACGTCAAGCTCGTTACAGATCGAAGCTAATTTTAAAACTAGATCCGCCGATTTTAAAATCTGATCGCGCAACTGAACAAAGATTTCGTATTCTAATTCGAAACGTTTTGTCTGAGCCGATAATACTTTTTTCTCAAGCTCTAATAACTCTTCAGTATAAAAGCGTTCCGCATTGGCTAACGTTTGTTTACGTTGGTAATGGGCCGGAGCTTTATCTTTATGCGTATTTGTGATTTCGATGTAGTAACCAAAAACGTTATTATAACGAACCTTTAATGAACCAATCCCCGTCGCTTCTTTTTCTTTACGCTCAAGTTCAGCCACTAAAGACTGTGCATTCGTTGAAATGTGAATGAGCTCATCAAGCTCTTGAGAATAACCTTTTTTGACAACGAAACCTTGCTTTACGGACAAAGGGGCTTCATCCGAAATGGTTTGCTCGATACGGTCTGCTAACGCTGAAACAGGATCTAACGCGTCAACGTGGTCAAATTTGAAAAACTTTTCGCACCATGAAATGGCGGCGCGACCGGCCTTGATCGAATTTCCTAAAGACAATAAATCGCGTCCATGACATTGCGGCTGCGCGATTTTTCCTAAGCGACGTTCAATGTCACCTAAGCCACCCAATACATCACGGACCTTTTTAAGCTCCATCATATTTTCGCGGAACAAATAAATTTTATCTTGCCGCCCGGTAATTTGGGCTTGGCTACGTAATGGAAACGACAACCACTGGCGTAATGTTCTAGAGCCGGCCGAAGTTTTTGTGCGATCGATGGCTTTAAATAACGAGCCTTGCTCTTGACCTTTGTAGTTCGAAAAAATCTCAAGATGACGTAAAGTCGTGTTTGATAAATTAAGGCGCTGCTCGCTTTCGCGTTTTTCAAATGGCTTTAAGATAAACTGCAAATCTGAAACAGCCATTTTTTTTACGTAGTCAGATAGAAGGTCTTTCGAGTGCGAAAATTCGCCCTTGTGTTCAGAAACAACGTACTTTTCATACAGTTTATTTTCTATAATCCAAGGCGCTGTCACATCGATCAGGACAATTTCTGCCACCGGTAATATATCAATCAATCTTAATTTTTGCGCTAACGTTTCAACGTCGTAATAAAAAGATTCACCCGTCGTGGTATCGATAAAACTGATTGAGATTTCGTCAACCGCAGATAGATAATGAGCTTTCGTTTGATCTAATGTTTCGCTATCAAATACCATTCCCGGTGTTAAGACGCGAGTCACCGCACGCTTAACTAAGCCTTTTGCAAATTTCGGATCTTCAATCTGGTCACAGATGGCAATTTTCAAACCCGCCGCCAGCAACTTATTAATCGGACCGGCAATTGAATGATGAGGGACTCCACACATCGGAGTTTGATCTTCAGATTTTTTATTTCTTTGCGTCAACGCAATCCCGACAATAGGCGCAGCCTTCACAGCATCGTCGTAAAACATTTCAAAAAAATCACCCATGCGGAAAAGTAAAATCTTATCATTATGGAATGCTTTAATGTCCCAAAACTGCTTCATCAACGGTGTTAGCTCGCCTGCTTTTTTTGCCATGAAGACGTTCTATTTTTAACTGCATCTAGTTTCAATGACTAAGTGCTAATTGCCTATATTATGCAGCGCTTTTTTGCCAAATTCTCGTCCTGATTGCGTAAAATACGTGCTTACCGACACCAAAAGTAAATAAACTTGAAGCTTCATTTGAAATCATTAAAAATAGCTTGATGAAACAAACTTTTACCGCAAAATCTGTCGTTACCGAAAATAGTCCCGAAGAAGAAAGCTTTATCGTGGGATTCATGGATAACGAAAAAGATCCGTCTGAATTTGCTCTATTTCAAAGAGCTTTTGAATTTGATGATCAAGATGAAGAAACAGGTTTAGCCGGGCACTGGTTCGAATATAAAGACCAGGCGTACGGAGATTACAAAGCTTGTGAAAGCGTTACGATTTTAAAAGACGTTATCAAAATTAAAATCTCAGAGAACTCTAAAAATATTTTTTCAGAGTTCTCTGGATTCGAAATTCACTTTAATATTTCAAATGAAGAATTAAAATTTATGATTGAAACGATGAAAAGTATTTTTCAAGATAATCCTGAAATACTTCGCATTGAAGACTAAATCATTCGTTCAAATTTAAATTATTTTTTTACTACAGGCTTTAAATCTTTTGCTTGAGCGGCAAAGCCTGCTTTGGCGTCTTCTTTGGTTGTGCCTTTCAATGCCGATGCGTCTGGCATCTCAGCGCCTGCGGTATCCTGAACTTCAAGTGCTTTGGCAGAAGCCACTTTAATAGTTGAAGCTGTTTTCTCAGGTTGATTTTTTACAAACGCATCTTTTTTATCTGTTGCAACTGGTGTTTCATTTTTCATTTATTTCTCCTTGGTTAGTTTCGTATACAGACCTTAACTGCAATTCTAAGACTTAAACCAAGTCGAACGCCTTGATTGTAATTAAAAAAACAAACTTTTTTGCCCATTGCTCATGAGGCAATTCGCCCCCTTTGTTTTGATAAGTATACATTTTAATATGAAGGCGGCAGTGTGAGTTAACACTTACACTCGAAGGAGTTCTACATGAGCTTAGCAACTATCATTTTAATTATTTTACTGATCATGGCCTTTGGATCATTTCCAAGATGGAATCACAGTCGCAATTGGGGATATGGACCCAGCGGCGGTTTAGGCTTAATCGTTCTGATTTTAATCGTGCTTTTACTAATGGGCCGAATTTAACCCAAAGCCGTCATCAGTTTTTGGTAAATTCCGTCAAATCCGCCGTTACTCATGATTAAAATCATGTCGCCGGATTTGGCTTTACCTTTTAAGAATCCCACAATTTCATCAGCGGTATGAAATGAATTTGCGGTTTTGCCCGATTTTTTTAGGTCAGCGATCAATTCCCCGACCGAGAAACGATCTTCTTCTGAAATTTTAGCTTGATCAAAGGCTTCGGCTAAAATGATTTCATCGGCCACTTGAAACGCATCAACATAATCTTTTTGAAATACTTTTCGACGTGATGTCGCAGATCTTGGTTCAAAGACTGAAAAAACTTTGCGCCCTTTGTATCTGGCTTGAACACCCTTCACAGTCTCTTTGACCGCGGTTGGATGATGGGCAAAGTCTTCCATGATTAGAATGCCGTTCGGCTCTCCTAAGATCTCTTGGCGACGCTTAACGCCCGTAAATGTTGACATGGCTTTTTGAACGCTTGCAAAATCCCAATTTTGAATATGGGCCTGAGCCACAACAGCCGTCGCATTTAAAATATTATAATTACCCGTCATAATCGTTCTGAAATCACCTAACTTTTCGCCTTTAAAAGAAACAGCAAAAGCGGTGAACCCATCTTTTTGTTCAGTCACTTGAACGCGGTAATCTGAATTTTCATTAAAACCATAACTGAATTTATTTTTACACGAAGCTAATGTTGCGATTTCAGAAACATTTTTATCATCGCCCCAATAAACAATCGAGCCATCAGCCGGAACCATCGTCGCTAAACGTTTAAACGCCGCTTTGACCGCATCGAAATCTTTGTAAATATCGGCGTGATCAAATTCGACCGAAGTTAAGATAACGTGCTTTGGTTTGTAATGAATAAATTTGGGAACTTTATCAAAGTACGCCGTATCGTATTCGTCACCTTCAATGATAAAAGTATTGGCCTTTGGATTTCTAAAACTTTGCGAGAAATTTTTTGGAATACCACCAATTAAAAAGCCCGGTTGTTTACCGCACGTTTCAGCGACCCAACTTAAAAGTGATGTCGTCGTGGTTTTTCCGTGCGTGCCTGAAATGACGAATGAATCACGATCAGCGATAATTAATTCGCCCATGGCTTCAGGAAGCGAACAATACGGTAATTCTAATCGAACCATCTCTTGCGCTTCTTCGTTACTGGCTGAAATGACATTG
>JACMQO010000171.1 GCA_014376935.1 Bdellovibrio sp. | reverse complement strand
TTCGCTTTCGTCTTTTGCCGAAGATCCGTCATCTTCAATTACCCCTGTTACGGCAACTCCAGTTCAATTAAATTCGACCTTGCTACAATCACTTCCTGATATAAAAAGTAGTTTGCCCGAAGCTGCGGCCTCTGTTGTTGATAACGTAAAAGGCGCTGCTAATTTAGATCTAGGTTCATTAACATCTTTAAAAACAAGTATCTCTGCTGAATCGAAAGCAAAAACGGAAGAATTGTTAGCGGAAATTAATTCTTCACTTTTTTCAATAGAGTCTCAGCTAGCACTTTTTCCAAATTCACAAAAGCAATTAACGCTTATTAAAGGAAGTATTCAAACCTATTTTACCTCGAAAAAAACCATGTGCGCTTCGTCGGCCGAAACGGCGGGATTTCTTTGTGCAGAAGGAACTAGCCCCGGAGCTAAGTCAGTAAAAATGTTAATGGATGTTGGTGCTCCGGTTTTAAGTGTGATCAGTTCAGCACAAAAAGCATGTTCGACGACTGCAAAAATAACTTCGTTCGCTAGTACGGCGCTGACCGTTGCAAAGGGTCTTTGTGTCGCTACGAAAGCGACTTGTGATATTGCATGTTCTTCAGCAAGCACGCAGCTTGGTCTTATTGGAACACAGATAAATGCATTTCAAGGGATTTTTTTGACAGAGGGCTCAAAACTGCTGGCTGATTGCGTTGCTACGGTGGGGGCGACGTGTACGCCAATTGAAACTGCAAACCAAGTGGTTCCACCTTCGATTGGAAAAATTGGAACAAGTTTAAAAGTTGAAGCAACGCCGGTATCAGGTACTGCAACAAATATCGCGGTAAAGTGTACGGGATATTCAAAAGACATCGCTTTAATGGCTGTTAATCTTGCCAGTTTATTGGCAGCAAAAAAAGGTGCGGACGCTTGCTCAGACAGTTTAAAAAGTACAGCCAGCACCGGAACAACACCTTTGCAATATTGTGAAACACCCTCAAATACAAATACTCAATATTGTATTTGTTTAAAGGATAATACGAAAGTCGGATGTCCTGGTTACGCTGCGACGGCAACAACAACGACGACGGCGGCAACTTCTGAAAATGGAGTTGATGTGAAAAGTACAGGATCTGGAAATCAATTCGCATCGGGTAGCGTTTCTACAAAACCGACAAGTGCTTTGGGTAGCGTGGGCGGTTTAGGAACAACAGCGGCAACTGATGCGAATAAAGCTGCGGCTACGACAACGGCGAACGGCTTAACGGCTGCGGGTTCTGGATCAGGTGGCGGTGCCTCTGATGCGTCGGGTGCTCCGTCGGCTGACCTTGGTTCTGCCAAAGATGCTAAAGCGGCTGCAGAAAAAAAATGGGGATTCGGATCATTTTCAGGAATAGGCGGCGGTGGCTCTGGTGGCGGTTCCTCATCTGGATCGGCAAGTAATAATAAATTAGGACAAAAAGATATGGACGCCTTAAAAAGACAAATTGCTTCAGAGCAGTTGCGCGCTGAAGTGTCTGAAGCGTCTGGAAAATCGAATTGGGAAAAAGTACGAGAACGATATTTAATGAATTCAAGTTCACTTTTAAGCGGTAAGTAGTTTTTAAATGACTGGGGGATTGCATGTTTAGAAATTCATTTTTTACATTCGTTACGGGGTTTTGTTTTACGACTCAACTTCTAGCCCAAGTCGCAAAGCCAGTATTTCCTGGCTACACATCATGTCCTGTTTCAAATAATGTTATTAATACCAATTGTATTGCCGACGTGAACCGTCGCTACAACGCCTCGTTAGATGCTTACTATCGATCACTTAGTTTGGTTACGAATAGTTATACCGGAACGGTTGCGCCAGTAAAACCACCTTATTCATGTACGGTTGGAACTGACGGTGTGCGAGATAACGTGTGCGAAAATAATTACGCCAATCAGCTTAATAATTACAACTTACAACAAAATGCATATCAAACAATTCAATCAGATCAGGCTGCGATTGCACAGCAACAACAAACAGCCGCGCAGGCTCGTTTAGCTAGCGTATCCGCAACAACAGCAACAGGAACGTTAGCTGAAATCACAGAAAAAAATAAAGAAGCTAGCGGCACTTACAGCACGGCTTCGAAATTATGTATGGCCGCTTCGGTTGTTGCGGCAGGTGCGTTTGCGGTATCTTGTTCTGGAGGAGCAACTTGTCAGTACAAATATCTTTATACGTCGATCGCCATGGCGGCGTTTTCAGCTTTAGCGGCGAAACAAGCTTCTTCACATGACAAATCAGCGGCGGATGCTTGCGTTGCGCAAAATCAACTTTCTTCCACATCAGTTAGTTGCGGAACTGGTTCGAATGCTTCTGCTTATACGCCCGATTCAATTCAGGCGCAGATTGGTCAAATTGGCCAACAGATTGATACCTCAACAGGTCAATGTAAGGCCTCGGCACCGGCTTCATGCGTTTCACTTGTAACAAAAGCGAATGAAGCGGGGATCGATGTTAAAGGCATTGCATCGGGTGTAAGCCAGTTCGCCGGCGCAAACGCTCCGTTTAAAGTAAATAAAGATGGAACCATCACAACAAAAGATGGAAAAACATTTGCGGCTGCGGATTTCGCGGACGAAAAAGCGATGATCGCTGCGGGTATGTCGCCATCAGATGCGAAAGCTTTAGCTTCGTCATTAAGCGCACCAGGCGGAGTTCTTGCTAACACAGGTCTTGATGCAAAAGGTGACTTAAAGGATTTAGCAAAAACAGATTTTGGATCTTTTGCGGCGATTGGTTCTAGCGGTGGTTCTGGATCTGGATCGGGTGATGTTAGCAGTTCTAGTAAATCGGCTTTAGGTTCAAAAGACTTAGGTGGTCGTAAGCCGTCTTCGAATGACCAAGGCTTAATTCGTAGCTTTAACGGTGATTCGATCGGTATTGCAAATGATGATATTTTTAAAATGATGAATAAGCGTTACAAACTTAAATCGGCACAAGACGCGTTTATTGGTCAATAAGTTAACTTTTCATCTGCAAAAAGGACTGAGTTATTCACAGAATCATCGTGACCAATTTTCACGTTTGAATTAATAACATTGAAACCTGTTAGCTTTTTAAAATCTAAATTCAAATTCTTAGCAACCAGCGAAACCGAAGTTTCTGTTTTAATCAAATCGCTTGGAACAACTCTATTAATAAAGTCTGAAACATTTCTATATTTTGAATCGACAGGATTCTGTTGCAACTTGTTTAGAACATAGTCTGTCGCTTTTAGGAAATCAGTTGGGTTTCCAGTTTCGAACCATTCTGCATCAATTGGAAAAATTTGAACACGATCTAAATAGTTGATTAAGATGTCATAGAAAATATTTTGTTCTTTACCATCTTCAATTAAGTTTAAAACCTCGTAAGAAAGAATAATAATACCCACGTAATGCCAAGGTTCTAACTTATCATCGGTAATGGTTTTAGAAATATTTTTGACCGATCTTCCTTCGCAAAGAATTGCGCCAAATTTCTTTCCCGCTTCGGGATGCTTCATAACAACCAAGGTTGCTAAGGCGGCATTTTTGTTATGCTGAACAACGGCATCAACCATAAAATCATCGTTCTCGGTGAACATGATTTCGTCGGCGTTCATGACAATAATGGATCCATTTTCTTTAAAAAATGGAGCTGCGAATTTAATACCGCCGGCAGTCCCTAGTATTTCATCGGTTTCTTTCGAAAACGTAGCTTGGGCTGAAATAAATTTTTGATTGCAGTACAAGGCTTCAACTTGGTCGGGAAGATGATGGGTGTTCACGACAAAGTGTTTAATCATTGGGTTTAGTTTTTCTAAAAACCTAAAATTATAGTAACCCATTGGAACATTCAAAAAAGGAATCGTTGGCTTTGGCATCTTTAGCGTCAGCGGTTTAAACCTGGTTCCTAATCCTGCGGCAAGTATAAAAAGATTCATCGATTTACATGCCTTCGTAGTTTTTGTTTAAGGCGTCTGAATCGATTAATATTTCTAAAAGCAGACTGTATTCTGGAAAGTGCGATAATGCGCGCGCTACTTTTTTTAAAGTTTGCGGCAAGTACTTTAAATAACGTTTATCTTGGCGGGTATTCATAAAGCTTGCGAAACTGCCGCAGGCTTTAAAACAACGTTGCAAAGTTTGTAATTCAAAAATTAAGTTGAATTGCTCTTGGCTAAAATGTTTTCGTTTCATTAGGTTTGAATTTTCAAAGTAGTATTTAAGCAATGAGTCGGCGTAACCATCACTTAAATCAACGTACGAATCTTTGACCAAGCTAACTAAATCGTATTGAACAGGCCCTAAGCGGGCATCTTGAAAATCAATAATGTAAACCTGGTCGCGCTTGATCATAATATTTCTAGAGTGATAATCCCGGTGACAAATAACTTTGGGTTCTTGATGAAGACGTTCACAGAAGTGAGTAAAGACTTGTTGTAATTGTGCCGATTTTTTCTCGTCTAAATCGTATTTTAAAATCCCTTGAATTAAGTGCTCTTTGGCATAATTCATTTCCCATAAGAATTTTGCGGTGTCGAACATGATTTCGGTCGCGCAGGTTTGGTTCTTCAATACGGTTGCGGTATCGTGAATTTTAATAATTTCATCGACTGACTTTAAGTAAAAGCTTTTCGAAAACTCTTCGTTCGTATTTTCGCTGTATTTACGTTCTAACGTTAAATCGCCTAAGTCATCTTGTAATAAGACTCCTAGATCAGCTCCGACGGCAGCGATCGTTGGTACATTGACTCCGGCCAATTTAAAATGTTTTTGCACGCTTAAGAATGGGTAGTTGGTTTCGTTGAAGGGTTCCCAGAACATCAGGATCCAGGTTTTTTCGCCTTGAATGATTCGGTAGTATTTTCTAGCCGATGCATCACCGGCTAGCTGGTAAATCGAAAAGTCTTCTGACGTAGGTAATTGTTTGCTGATCCAGTCTTGGATCTGTTGCGAAATCGGATTTACAAGTTCTGACACCATTTTCATCAAATAATGGTGTCATGGGGCTAGTTATAAATCAAGTTTGAGGGCCCTCGGACAAGTCTAGTTTGGGCCCGTTTTTAACTAAGAAATTGAACCGTCGAGTTCAAAGAATAAAAGCTCTAAGATCTCTTTACTTGTTTGTTGCGCTAAAGGAACGCGGTCTATATCAAAGTAAAAGCCCATCAAGTCATCTTTCACAGATTGCTTCCATGATTTTTCTTCTAACGATTCTAAGGTCAAGCTTGAACCCACAAGTAATAGTGGTCCAGTTTCGCAGTCTGAATCTGAAGCTTGTTCTAAATAGGTTTCTAGTATTTGCATCATCGACGGAGAAATTGATTCGATGTCTTCGATTAAGATCGTCGTATCGTTTAACGATGATAAATCTTCAACGCTAGTCATAGAACTGATCACATCGCTTAAACGAACAAATAAATTACGGCCGCTCATTTCATGAATTTTTAAGGCGACTTTAACGCGTGTTTGTTCGATATGTGATTTTAAATGAATAATTTTTGATAAAGTTCGTTTGGTATCAGCAACTTGCGGGAAAAGATTTACCACTTTGTTTTTTTCAACGTGAGCCGCGTATTTTTGGTTTTTAATATTTTCTTCAGCATTTTTAAGATGCTGATTGTAGATTTGTGGTTCAACTAAGAACTTAATTAAATCAACAACTTCATTTTTTTGTTGGTCATCTAAAAAAGAACCTCTAGAAACGACGATGTCTCCTAGATCAAAATTCTTTAAAGAAAGTGGAATAATGTAATCGTCACCATTTTGGTAAGCCGATTTATTTGGCCCATCGATTAATTTTAATGATCGGAACTGTAACGTTTTTCCGTACTTTTCTTCGATCAATTGAAATGTCTTTTTCCAGGTTGCATCATCAAAAATGTTTTTCATATACCCAATCCCCACAGCGACTTTACAAGTTCATAGCGTTGTTCGTTTCCCCAACTAACAACTCAGGGATTCACTATTACAATCTGTGTGCCGTAAATTGTCGGTGAAAAGGTGTGGATATGCCATTGACACTAGATGCAGGACGGCTGTTTTTAAGTGCGCGAATCTATTCGTGGAAAACTAAGTTGAAAAGTCTACCTGAATAGGTTTTAGACGAAAAAAAAGCCCTAAAAATTTAATTTTAGGGCTTCGATCTATTAGACATGGATGTAAAAACTATCGAGCAATCTTACGCTTATCTAGTCCGTATTTTTCAACTTTCATAATAAGACCCGCGCGGCTGATGCCAAGCTCTTTAGCTAATTTCGATTTATTCCAACCTGTGCGGCGTAAACCCTCTTTGATCATTTCGCGTTCTAGGTCTTCTAAAGCATCTTTTAGTTTGCCATGAAGTCTTGAACCTTGAACCTTATTTTTCTCTCCTAATTCTAAGATTTTTGGAGATAAAATTTCGTGACCAATTTTTTGCTCATCACCGGCAAGAACGCAAAGTCTTTCGATTTCATTTTGCAATTCACGCACGTTACCTGGCCATGGATAATCATACAATTTTTCAACCGCGCGACCCATCAACGACTTTTTAGGTTTGTTGTTTGATTCGGCAGACTTTACTAAGAAGTATTCTACTAAAAGTGGAATATCTTCTTTACGTTCACGTAACGGTGGGACGCGGATATTGATTACGTTTAAGCGGTAATACAAGTCTTCACGGAATGTACCTTGTTCGACCATTTCGCGTAAATTTCTATTTGTCGCGGCCACGATACGTACGTCAACTTTACGCATTTCAGTTGAACCCACCGGAGTGAATGTTCCCTCTTGCAGTACGCGAAGAAGTTTAACTTGCATTTGTGGTGATGTATCACCGATCTCATCTAAGAAAAAAGTTCCTTTGTCGGCCATTTCAAAAAGACCTTTTTTGTCCTTTAAGGCGCCGGTGAATGAACCCCTCATGTGGCCGAACAATTCTGATTCTAATAAGTTATCATTGAACGCCGAGCAGTTTTGAATAACAAAGGCTTTGTCCTTACGGTGTGAATTGTAATGGATTGATTTTGCAATCAATTCTTTACCCGTACCGTTTTCCCCCTGAATCATAACTGTTGAATCGGCGAATTTAATTTTATCAAGTAAGGCGTACAACGATTGCATAGGTTTAGATTTACCCATCATATTGTCGTATTTAAATCGATTGCCTAATTCTTTATTTAATTCGCTGATTTTATTTTCGCGGCTTGAAATTTCAACGTGTAACGTTACGATTTCTTGCGCGACTAGTTCAACTAGTTCGCAGAAATGCTGTCTATTTGCATCATCAACATATTGAAATTTGCTAACAGATTTTTCGATTAAATCGTTTGAACAACCAAAAGTTGCTAAGCGTTCACGAACTTCAGACACGCGTTGTGCAATTTGTGCATCTTTAAAGAAGCCCATTGCCACAACTGTTCCGACAAAATCGTTATCGATAATGATCGGGAACACACAAACATCAAAACCAACGGCTTCCCATTTTTGAATAAGGTAACGATTTTGTGATTGGCGTAAATCATTGATCGATTTAGAAACAAGTTCCGCAAGACTGTTTTGCGTGACTTCTTTGTTAACTAAATAGTTAACAGCCGCATTCGCGTAAGAAATTTTATCACCTTCAAAACCTTTTAAGTGGCCACGCTCATCAGTGAAGATAATGTCGATGCTCCACCAAGCGTGAAGAATGTGTTTTAGTTTTTTGATCACATGTATATGTTCGAAATCATCCCAATTAATCATAGAAAACTCCCTGGCTTTTTAATGAATACAATTTTCTGTCAAAGTATTAATCGTCAAAAATCTGTACAGACTTGAGGGGTGTTTAAAAAAAACTGAAAATAGAATGATCAAAGCCCGACTAAGGGCCTTGTTTTATTGGACATTACTAGATCTATGGCGGATGTCTTATTTTAAGAAATTTGTCAGATGCGGCTCTATCGCATCTGAGCTTGAAACAAACGACTGTATTCACCTTGCTTTGAAAGTAGGCCTTGGTGGCTACCCATTTCAACAACGGTACCTTTGCTTAACACTAAGATCAGGTCTGCATTTTGGATGGTCGACAATCTGTGAGCTATAACAAAGGTTGTTCGACCCTTCATTAAGCGTTCTAATCCTTTTTGAACTTGAATTTCGCTGACAGAATCTAAAGCGCTAGTGGCTTCGTCCAAAATCAAGATCGGGGCATCTTTATATAAAGCGCGCGCGATACCAACACGTTGTTTTTCTCCCCCTGATAGTAGATTGCCGCGTTCGCCGACACGTGTGTTGTATTGATCGGCTTGGTTAATAATAAATTCGTGGGCAAAGGCCGCTTGGGCCGAATCGATCACAGAAAGATTATTTTCGATACCGGCTTTAATATTATTTTCGATTGAATCTGAAAACAAGAAAACGTCTTGCGAAACATAACCGATATTGCGGCGAAGTTCAGATAAGCGCATTTCTTTGATATCGCACGACCCGATAGAGATAGAGCCTTCATTCGGATCGTAGAAGCGCGCTAATAAATTCGCTAGCGTTGACTTACCGCTACCGCTTTCGCCCACGAAGGCGACCATGCTGCCTTTGCTTACTTGCAGGTTGAAGTGCTTGATCAGATTTGTTTCGCCGTACCCGAAAGAAACGTTTTTGTATTCAATCTTATCCCAGGTTTGTGGAAAAGGTTGTGGGGTAGCGCTTTCTAAAACTTCGCTGTCTTCGCTTAAGATCGTGAAAACGCGATCAGCAGCAACGCGTGTTTCTTGAATGCGTACGTAGGCTTCTTGAAACTTTTTAATAGGCTCGTTGATTTGTAGTAAAGCCGTGATAAAGGCGATCAATGCGCCCGCAGTGGCCTCACCTTTAGATATCGCGCTAGAGAAATAAAAGATAACCGCTAAGACTAGAAACGTTGCGATCAATTCAGTCGTGGGGCCCATGATCTCAACCCGAGAATGAATTCCGCGGCGCATGTGGACGAATTCGTCGCCCAAGACTTTAAGGCGGTCTTGCATTTTGCTTTCTAAGTTAAATGACTGAATGGTGCGTACGCCGTCTAAGGATTCTTTGATAACCGAAGTGATTTTTTCAAGCTGTTCGACACCCGATAAAGAATACTTGCGGATACCAACAGAAACCTTCTTCATGAAGTAGATCAGGAACGGAACGATGATAAAAATATAAATCGTAAGGCGCGCGTCTAAGATAAAAAGATTCCCGATTAAGAATAAAAATAATAGCGGGGCACTAAATAGATCTGCAAATAAACGAAGACCATCTTGAATGATTCTTAAATCATTCATCGTACGGCTGATCAAACCGCCAGAACCTGCGGCATAATTATTATGAAATTTTAAATTCAGGCGTAAAAACTTAGATTGTAATTGTTGACGTAAGGACTGCGTCACTTTTTCAGAGACGATGTTCATTAAGTAAATGTGAAAGTAACGGCTGATCGAAGCACCGAACGCGACCGCGATACCGATCCACGCCAAAGATTTTAATTTCTCGGGCGATGAAGAGGCGTCCATTAAGTCGCGAATCAATAAAGATAAATAACCTTTGCAGGCGGCTCCAATGACTCCGGCTACGGCAACAATGATTAAGGTCTTTTTTTGTAGAAAAAGTTCTTTTAGCGTTAACCGTAATTCTTTTGGAAGCATTCTTATAAACCTACGTATTTCTTTAAGTACTGACCCGTTAAGCTTTTCTTCACCGTCATAATATGTTCGGGTGTTCCGGAGGCGACGACTTCGCCACCGTGCTTGCCAGCTTCTGGTCCCATATCGATCACATAATCGGCGCTTTTTATGACGTCTAAATTATGCTCGACCACAATAACTGAACCACCGGCTTCAATTAACTTATGCAGAACTTTCATCAATAAATCAACTTCGCGGAAGTGTAATCCGGTCGTAGGCTCGTCTAAGATGTATAAAGTGGCTTTTTGAGTCACATTCGATAACTCTTTGGCAATTTTTAGTCGTTGCGATTCGCCACCACTTAAAGAATTGGCCGGTTGACCTAGGGTTAAGTAATCAAGGCCGACCTCTTTTAAAACAGAAAGCGGTTTTCGAATATTGGGTGATGCCACAAAGAAGTTCATCGCTTCGGCCACGGTCATCGATAAGATTTGGTGAACATTTTTGTTGTTATAAGTGATTTCTAAAATGTCTGGTCGGTATTTTTTTCCGTCACAAACATCACACGGTATGATCACGTTATCCATGAACTGCATGTCGATTTCTTCAAAGCCCGTTCCCTTACAGGCTGGGCAGCGTCCACCATCGACGTTTAAACTAAATGTACCTGGTGTATAACCGCGACTTTTAGATTCTTCGGTATTGGCTAACAATGTACGAATAGCATCGAAAGCTTTTAGATACGTGATCGGAGAACTTCGCGCTGATTTTCCGATAGGCGACTGGTCAATCAATAAAACATTTTTCACATTTTCATGACCAAGTAGTTTATCAAACGGTTGCGATGGTTCGTATTCTAATTCGAGTTGTCTTGCTAAAGCGGGGTACAAAGTTTTTGAAACTAGCGTTGATTTGCCAGAACCACTGACGCCGCTAACCACAACCAAGCGATGCAGCGGAAAATCAACGGTTACATTTTTTAAATTGTGTCCCTTACAACCAATAAGTTCTAATTTGTATCGGTATGTATCTAGTTCAACCGGACGGGTCGTTCGAAACGGAGCTAATTTTTGTGGAAGTAAAAAAGGTACGGTGATCGAAGTTTTCGATTTAAAGAAATCTTCGGTTTTACCCGAGAACATGACTTCGCCGCCCAGATAACCAGAGCCTGGACCCATTTCGATAATATTTTCTGAATTTTTAATCACGTCATGATCATGTTCAACGATAACAAGTGTGTTACCTAAATCTTTTAAGTCTTTTAAAATTGAAATCAGGCGGTCATTGTCACGCGGGTGTAGCCCCACCGTGGGTTCATCTAGCACATACAAAGTTTGCGATAAACCCATCCCTAACTGATTCGCTAAAACCAAACGCTGGTATTCGCCGCCAGATAAAGTTCTGGTTTCACGGTCCATCGTTAAATAATTAACCCCAACACGTATTAAAAAGTTTAAGCGCGATCGAAGTTGTTTTAAAACTTCGCCCGCTACTTCAACGTGATAGTCTGATAAATTAATTTTTTCAAAAAACGTGCACAGATCTTCAATGGTTAAATCGGTCAGATCAGTGATCGTTTTTTTATTAATAAAGATCGTTTGCACCTCTTTGCGTAAACGTGTGCCGTGGCAATCTGGGCATTTAGTTCCTGTGCGGTACCGGGATATAAATACGCGCACGTGCATTTTATATTTAATTTGATCTAAATAGGCGAATAGACCCTTAACCCCAAAGAATTCATCATTACCATCCCATAAAGTATCGCGAACAATTTTCGGCAAATCTTTCCATGGTTTTTCAAGATCAAATTTTTTCTTTTTACTGTAAGCAAATAGGGCTTTCTTATCTTGTTCTGCACTAGGCATCGTGAACGGATGTAATGCGCCTTCAGAAATCGATAAATTTGGATTAGGAACAACCTTCGCTTCATCAAGCTCTAGAATATTTCCGAACCCTTTACAGGTCGGGCATGCGCCCATCGGAGAATTAAAAGAAAACAATTTAGAAGTAATTTGCGGAGGCTGCCATCCGCAGATCGAACACGCGGGCTCTTCACTTAGTTTTAAAGCATCGCCGTCAGTTGTTACAACTAGGGCGCGGCGCGAAGTGATGCCAGTTAAATATTTAGTACTGGCTTCGTAGGCCTGAGAAATAGAATCGGTTAAGCGACCCTTTTCGTCAGCGTTAAAGGACATACGATCGATCACAATATAGAATGTGTCGGTCGGCATGCCTTTTTTAATTTGCGCGGCTTCGGCGTAGTCAACAAGGGGTGAAACTTCAAAAGTGGTCGGTTCACTTTTAGTTTTACCTTTTTTTTCTTTTAATGTCGTGATTCGTAAAAAACCATCTTGTAGCAAAATAGAAAGTAATTTTTTACCATCGACGATGCGGTTGCCTTTTGGAATCTCTACCAAAATGTATCCGCGCCTGTCGGCGAATTTATTTAAAACTAAATCAGTCGCTTCGGTCGTCGACATTTTCGTTGCTGGAATATGATGAATCGGGCAGTAAGGCACACCGATTTTTTCGTACAACAAACGTAAGTAATCGATGATCTCGGTTGTTGTGCCTACAGTTGATCGGCTTGATTTAACGGTATTTTTTTGTTCAATCGAAATTGCGGGCGGAATATTATCGATGCCTTCGATATCTGGTTTTGGTGCCTTGTTCAAAAATTGGCGGGCGTAGTTCGACATACTTTCGATAAAGCGTCGTTGGCCTTCGGCGAATAATGTTTCAAAAGCTAAAGAACTTTTTCCTGAACCAGAGGGGCCGCAAATAACCGTTAATTTTCCAAGTGGAATTTTAACTTCGATATTTTTTAAGTTATTTTGTTTGATGCCCCAAATGTGTATATCTTTACTCATCAATATCCTGCTTCAAGTGATCTGTGGTTTCTTCAGATCGACTTTCAGCAGCGGTTGGTTCCGTACCTTCGATATAGGCTTGGTTGATCACGCGCTTACTAGCCGACGTTGCAATCTTACCACTATCAGCATCGACTTTCACCATATTGACTCCTGCAGGCATAGGAAATGTGAGGATTGGCAAATTGGTGTGCGCTTGTTTCATGTAGTCTAACCAAATCGGAAGTGCGGCCTTACCGCCGACTTCAGATTTACCTAAAGTTTTTTCTTTATCAAAGCCAACCCAAACGCCCGTTGCAATATTTGGCGTGTAACCTAAAAACCATGCATCGACGTATCCATTTGTAGTTCCGGTTTTCGCGGCTAGCTCGCGTCCTAAAGACGCGGCACCACCGCCGGTTCCGTGGGGATCTTCAACGACGCCTTTTAACATACTTGTGATCACGAAAGCTGTTTGTGGACGAATTAGTTGTTCTGGATTTTCAAAGAAGAAAGAATTTTGCTTTTTATCAGCTTCTTTCTCTGCGTCCGTTCGTGC
Source organism: Bdellovibrio sp. (assembly GCA_014376935.1). Classification (GTDB taxonomy): domain Bacteria; phylum Bdellovibrionota; class Bdellovibrionia; order Bdellovibrionales; family Bdellovibrionaceae; genus Pseudobdellovibrio. Next base: position 855 of record JACMQO010000171.1, on the reverse strand, counting down.
TTCGTAGGCCTTTCGTTTTTCTTCAAACTGATCATCAATTTTTTTAGTTTCATCTAAAAATCTAGAATCTAAAGAAACGTCTTCAACTAAAGTTTTACCTGAACGATCAATCACTTTCTTGATCATTTTCGGCCTAGTTCTTAAACCCATACGACCAAATTGCGAAAACACTTTCGTCATTTCATATAAGGTTAAAGAGCTTGAACCTAGAACAAGAGTAAAATCTGGATTTAATTTTGAAAACACGCCTAACCGCTGCGCAAATTCGGTCGCAAACGGAACACCAATATCTTCAACAATTTTAACGGCCGGAATATTTAATGATTTAACCAACGCATTACGCATTGTGATTTCACCATTGAACTCGCGCCCATGATTAGAAGGTTTCCAAATTTTTTCGTCCCCTTGGCCTTCTTCATCAGCACCGGCTTGCTTGTAAATAATCGGAGCATCAATGATGGGTGTTGAAGGAGAATAACCTTTGTCTAAAGCGGCCGCGTAAACAATGGCTTTAAACGCGGAACCGGTTTGACGAGCCGCTTGAATGGAACGATTAAATTCGTTACGGGCGAAACTGTAACCACCGACCATAGCTAAAACATCTTCAGTTTGTTGATCGATAGAAAGAAGAGAACCTTCAACTAAAGGTTCTTGATCAAGTTCTAATGCTAAGAATGGTTTTGCATCAGGAAGCTCAATTCCCTTTTTCGCAGCTTTTACTTTCGACCACTGAAAGTCTTCAGCGATGAGTTTTACTAATATGACATCACCTTTTTTTAAAGCCTGAGATGGCCTTTTAATTTGATCCGAGTCAGATCTGCGTTCAAAGTTTGGTTTCCGAGCCCAAGTCATCGT
>JACMQO010000170.1 GCA_014376935.1 Bdellovibrio sp. | reverse complement strand
TGCAGGCGATGCTTTGATACAACTTTACGTCGTTCGCTGTGAAGAGTTCATGCAGAACCCACCTCCATTCAACTGGGATGGCGTGTTCGATATGAAGACAAAATAATATTTTCTAATTTCTAAGATTGAGACACTTCAAAGTTTAAGCGATTTCTGAATCCAGACGATAAACTAGTATATGAAATACCAAAAAAACATCGCGTTGCTGGTAATCGGGGTTGTTTGTTTTTTTTCATTCTCTTGTAATCGCGCTGCTGATTCTACATCGACAAAAATTTCTATTCAATTACCAGGCGCGGGTACACTCGCCACTGCGAAAGACACCGTCACTATCACCAGCGATACAGCAGGCGGCCTTGAAAGTTCAGAATGGTCTACGATCACTCCCACTAGCGTTGCTCAGTTTAATTGTTTTATGGTTATGATCACGGGTCCCGAAGAATTATTAAAACGAAATAGCTGCGGCAAAAAAATCGCCCCAGGTAGCGATGCTTTCACGCCGTCTTTATTTTTTGGTCCAATTGCCGGCGGCTACTATTCAGGAAGCTCTCTTGAGGTTGAAGTCGCCTCGGGTGCAGGCCGGGTCATCATGCTGGTTGGCTTCGTCTCCGACAGTGCAGCTGCTTGCCAGCAGTACGACAGCCCAAGCTTTGATAAATCGCGCCTATCAAAACCTTATCTGATCGGAAAATCTTCACCGACAAACCTTTCTCCGACTGTAGGTAACGATGCCGTGTCGGTTCCAATCTCGATGGCTTTAAATAGTACCGCTTGGTTTGAAGAGTGCGATGGCCCAGCTTTTAATAAAGGTTCCGGAGACGGTTCCGTTGCAACAAAAGTTAGGTTACGTAAAGATCTTTTTCCAACTGATATCGTTTTAGAAAATTCTTGTAACTCGTTTGAGGTAGAACTTCATAATAACAAAGGTCAAGGGGCCGCATTAGCAGCAGATACAGTCCTGGGTATAAAAAGCGCTGGGTTAGTGATCGATAGCTTTAGCAGTTATTCGAGCTGCGCGGCTACTTTGGGCGGAGCCAACACGTTTAAAATTGCCGCTGGCCAACAAGCAACGCAGCGATGGATTAAAATACCTTCGGCCTCGACTCCATCGCTTATCTTATCGTTAAATTTAGCCTCGACCACTTTACTTCCAGAAATAAGTAGTAATCAATATCTTTACCGAAATAGCGCAGCTTCAACAAAAAGATTAGACCTGACAGGCCCATCCAATGTCGTATCAGATCATTGTTATATCTATGATATAGCGCTAAGGTCTGTCGACCAAACCTACTTCGTGGGCGATGGATCGCATGTTTATTTAACCGCACCGAATGCTTCAGTGTACAACAGTGCAGATTGCAGCGGTTCGTTAGCGACTATTGTAAGCGGTAATTACGACATCATTTTAAATAACACTGGAGCGAATACCAAAACAATTTCGATGCGGTTTGACGTTCAAGGTTCACGTTACGATAGCGCACTCGTACTAAGCTCTGCGGGTGACCCTTTGCCCGCCGTCTTAACGACCACCGTTTACAATGCCTCGAGTGTCGGAGCAACAATTTCAGGTTTAAATATTTTTGAAGACCGTGTACTTCCAAAAGTGGTCTACAAATGCTACGGCCCTTTCCGGTTAGCTCTAACAAATTCTTACGGAATCGAAATACCGACGACAGGCAGCCAATTAATAAATATCAGTTCCACGGTCGCGAATAATACCTTTAAAACGTCGTGCTATGGCGGTACGGTCAGTTCATTGACGATACCTGCAGGCAGTTCAAGCGTGAATTTTTACTTAAATTCAGCAACCATTCTTCTAAATAGCGGAAGCATTACTTTTTCTCCGGCAGGTGGCGTTTCGATTCCAAGCTTTAATTTTTTACCTTACTTTAATTAGTATCGATTTAAGGTGTAAGCGCTGGAAACGATCACTTTGTTATATTTATACAAATCGACGTTCGACTGATTAGTTTGGTAACCTAAGCCCAAACTAATTGTGTCGTTTACGCCCACCGCATAATTTCCGCCGAAATACCCCGCCGCTATATTATCTTTTCGACCCAATGTTGATTTACCGTAATTTAATACAGAATACTCGGCTTTCGCATAAAGACTCCACTTTGAATCTAAATTTCTAGCGTAACCGAAAGCCGTGTATGTTTTATTAAATGTTGAATTGATACCATCTGCATTAACGATCAAATACTGTAAATCTAAAATAAGAGTTTCACTAGTTGAACGGTCTAACAGATAATAACTTGAAACTTTCAGTCCGTACTTTTGCGAAGTTTGCTCATCATTGGGCGAAGCCTCGGTGATGTACGACTGCTCTCTTGAAATATCAAATTTGTATGCCACTGTAAAATAATTCGAATACCCCAAACTTAGGGTTGAACTTAAAAGAACATTATTAAAGACAAGCTCTCGCGACGTTGATGATTTAGTCATGTAGATCGACTGGATCGCTGGCGAAATTATCAAATTAGAAGATTTTTTTCCAATTAAAAAATTAGAGCTGTACGGAAAACTAAATTCTAAAATCATAGGGTCAGTGCCCTGAATCGTCGTATCACTTTTAAAATTTGTATTCACGCTATATAGATCATAAAAAGTAAATGTTGGCGACCAACTTTCATTGGCCTTATTCATCGCGCGGTAAAAAGCTGAACCGCCGTAACTTAAACGGTAAGCTTTTAATGATGTCGTCGAATTTTGTTCCGCGACATTTAAAACATTACCGTCGTAAATAAAACCAACATTCAGTGAATATCCAAATTTTTTATCAAGCTTAACTTGTACGCGTTCTTGTTGACTGATCAAATCAATATATTTTTCGGCCGCGGCATCCATTTTAGGATCTTTTGATTGGTCTAAAACAAATTCAAAATTTGATTTTGCTTCTACATATTTACTTTGTAAGTAGTAAATTTGACCGGCATAGAATGCCGCTGAAGGCGCTAAGTCTGAATTGCTTTCTTTTTGAATCGCATTGAACTTTTGCAACGAAATTTTATACGCTTTTAAACGATACAAACTTAAAGCCGAGTAAAATTCGGCCGAATTTTCTAACCCCGTGGCATTTTCAAGCATTAAGAATATCGATAACGCTGATTTAAAATTATTCTGCCGGTACAGGCACTTCGCGTAATCAAAATAAATTTTATCATTTTCAGGATCAGCTAGAATTGCAGCTTCAAATAGCTTACGTGCGCCATTGTAATCACCCTTTACGTAGCTCTTTAAACCCGATTGATACAGGCCATTTGCTTTTTCAATACCACCTGATTTTGTTAGTGTACTTTTCTGTATTAAATTTTCACGCTGAACAGCACGCTGAACTTGTAAATTTGCAACGTCTTCATCTGACAAAGTCTTTTGATCGACTTGGCCCGATATCTCAGCAGCCAATGTCAGCTGCTGAAAAGAATAAACTATTAGAAAAATAGAAAAAAAAATCCTCATGAATTATGAGCCGCCGGCACCTGTCGTGGGAACCACCTTCACCTTAGTTTTCGTCGAAGGATTTTTCGGTGTTGCCGGCGGCGGTGGTGGCGGCGGTGGCGGTACCGGCGGAGCCGCATTCGGTGGCGGCATTACGATATCCTGCGCGCCTCCAGCCCCAACATCACGGCGATCAACAGCGCCTTTGTCTTTACCTTTTGAATCTTTGTCTTTAGATTCTTTTCCGCCCGCCTCAAGATCAATCGATTTCAAAGTGTCTGAAGGAACAATTTTCGGAGCCTCGGGCGATTGATCTTTTTTCATCGAAGAACTTTGGCCTTTGCCAACCTCAACCATTGAAGACGTGGCAATGGAAGTAAAGGCCACTTTTCCGGTCAAGGTAATAACTTCGGTCACGTTTGTTTTTGAATCAAAGCTTGTGATGAACTGAGTTCCACGAACCCCGGCAACGGCCGTTGGTGTTCTAATTAAGTACTTTGTTTTTTCGCCATCATACTCTTGCTTCACATCAGAACGAACTTTACCTTCTGAAAGACTAAGTTCGACATTCTTGTCGTCCTTATCTTTTTCTGTCGAATATTTTTCAATTTTTAAAGTCGTCGACGGAGAAATACTAATCACATTTCGATCCGACATCACAATCTTTGCGCGTGAATCAACTCCGGATATAATCGTATCGCCTGGAACAACTTTTAATCCTACTTTTGCCACTTGCATCTGATCATCAGCTTTTTTAACTTTGACTTCGCCTTTAACAATTAGAAACTGACCGCTTCCAGCTTGTGCGAAAAAATGAAATGAAAAAACAAGAAAGAACATCAGGATTGCATTCGAAAACTGGCGCATTGTAAATGATTTCATAAAACCTCTATTGGTTTAAAAATATCACAATTCTGCGGGCTATCACTATTCAAAAAAAGCGTGGTGACTAAGGTCTATGATAGCATTAAACTTTATATAAACTAAACTTTTGACCATTCGCCTAGACGAACAACTTCAGTCGTCAGTTGCACGCCATGCACTTGCTTAACCGTTTTTTGAACGTGCTCGATAACAGCCAAAGTGTCTTGCGCCGTCGCCTGCCCCAAATTCACGATAAAGTTGGCGTGCTTTAAAGAAACTTGCGCTTCACCAATGGTAAATCCTTTAAGTCCAGCTTGATCAATCAGTTGCGCGGCCTTATGACCTTCGGGATTTCTAAAAACAGAGCCGCAGCTGGGTTTATCTAAAGGCTGTTTTGATAAGCGAATTTTATTGGCCTCGCGCACTTTTGTTAAAACCTGTGGGTCCACAACTAAAGGCCAGCTTATCTGCACCGTCGTAATTATTCCGGGCTGCCAGCCATCACAGTGACGATATGAAATTTTTAGTTCAGTTTTTTGAAAACGTTTGATTTTACATTTTTCATCTAAGACTTCGATCCAATCAACCATATCCATAAATTCACGCGGCTCGAACGCTTCAGCAACCCCGGCATTCATCGCAACCCCACCACCGACATCACCCGGAAGCCCCGCTAAAAATAAAGCTGGTGGCAGTTGATTCTTTAAAAAAAGTTTTAATAATTCCGATTTAGCCGTACCCGAAAGACATTGTACAATAATACGATCATCTTTAATTTCATGCGATATCATTGAAAATTTATTCAACAGCATGGTTAGCCCACGCACACCTGCGTCAGAAACTAAAACATTTGAACCGCCACTTAAAATTGTGATCGCCCAATTTTTTTCGTGCGCCGCGCGCACCGCTTGGATTAGCTCCTCAAGGTTCGTTGGCTGACAAAAATGATCGGCGGTTCCACCAATCAACCACGACGTGTACTGAGCTAAATTAACGTTTTCTAAGATTTTCAAGAACATCTAAGCCTAACTTCCAACCGTCACCGGCGCCTAAAGTTAAAAATACATCGCCGCTTTTAAGTTCGCTTAACATCATGGCCGGTAAATCAGAGTCTTTCGATGCGTACTTTTTATGTTCGATATTTATTTCATCAGTCAAACGTTCTGAATTGATTCCCGGAAGCGGTTGTTCACCGGCTGCATAAATGTCCCCTAAAAATAAAAAATCGGCTTGTCCAAAGCATGATTTAAAATCGCTCCAGCAGTGTTCTGTTCTTGAATAGCGATGGGGCTGAAAGTAAACAACCACGCGGTTTTTATCAAATTTTTCTTTAAACGCCTGTAATGCCGCACGCACTTCTGTTGGATGGTGTCCATAGTCATCGTAAACTTTAACACCAGCACTTTCACCTTTGTAATGAAAGCGACGATCGACACCTTCAAATTTTTCTAATCCGTGAGCACACGTTTCAAAATCAATTCCCGCCGCCATACTAGCTGCAATGCTAGCCGCCGCATTTAAAGCGTTGTGGCGCCCCGGAGTATTCAATTTAAATGATCCCACTAGCTCTTTACGATCGGTTGAATTTTTAAAAAATTTATATTCGCCTTTTTCGCCTTCAATCACGTAGTCATTGCGCGGATCAAAACCGTAAAACATGATTCGTTTCGAATAGGTCGAAAAAAGATCGTGCATTTGGGGATCATCGCCGCAAACAACCATCATCCCGTAAAAAGGAATGCGGTTCGCGAACTCTAAAAAAGCGCGTTTTAAATTTTCAAAAGTTTTATAGTGATCCATATGGTCTGAATCGATATTCGTAATGACGGCGATTTCAGGCGATAGTTTATTAAAACTTCCGTCACTTTCGTCGGCTTCAGCAATTAACCATTCACCGGTTCCAAGCAAGGCTGTTGAATTAATACGTTCAAAACGACCACCGACTACGATCGTCGGGTTTAAATTCGCCTCTAAAAAAATTGAGCTAATCAAACTTGTTGTCGTTGTTTTACCGTGCGTTCCGGCCACGGCGATACCGCGCTTTAAATGCATGATTTCGGCTAACGCTTCAGCACGCGGGATTAACGGAATCTTTTTAGCTTTAGCTTCAACAATTTCAGGATTAGTAAATGGAATCGCGCTTGAGTAAACAACCACATCCGCTTCGCCCACGTTACGTTGATTGTGGCCCCTGTAAATTGTTAAGCCCAAACCTTTTAAGCGGTCGGTGTTCGCATTTTCACTGGCATCTGATCCTGTGACAGTCGCACCGATATTGTGAAGCAGTTCGGCCAAACCGCACATGCCGATTCCGCCGACGCCGATAAAATGAAATTTTGCTGTTTCTAAATTCATAATTTACTTTCTAAAGCTTCAAAGCTTATTTCGAAAAACTTAGTCTTTCGTATTTTGTAAGATGTCTTTCGCAATCGCCACGGCAGCGTCGGCCGAAGCTAGTTTTTTTAAATTTTGCGCCATCGTTTTTCTAGTTTCGATATCGACTAACAACTGATTGATCACTTTTTTAAATTCATCTTGGCTAAATTGATTTTGTAACATCATAAAGCCCGCATTATTTTTAAGTAACACTTCTGCATTTTTTTGCTGATGACCATCTGCCGCGGGTAATGGCACCACGATTGGAATCACCCCAAAACACGCTGCTTCGGCAATAGTACTAGCGCCCCCGCGGCAAAATTGCACGTCGGATCTTTGGTAATAAGCCGGCATATCATAGATGTACTCTAATACTTCGACGCATTTTAGGCCCAAGTACTTTTCTTTCATCGCGGCAAAGTCTTTTACGCCCGTCTGGTGCACGACCTGAATCTTATCGTGCAGATTCGGATTAAAAACAATAAAGTCAGAGATATTATTATTTAAAAAAGTTGCACCCTGGCTACCGCCGAAACAAAGAATTCGTAATTTATCAGAGGTTGTCGTCACTGCGTTCGCACGCGCTTTTTCGATTTCTTTTCTTAAAGGCATACCAAAAATAGAAATCTGTTTTGATTTTAAATATTTTTTGCCTTCATCGAAAACTAAATACGCTTTTGGTACGAACTTAGATAATAGTCTATTAGCCATTCCGGGGTAGGCATTCGGCTCCCACAAAGCGGTATGACGACCTAATAGCGCCGCCGCTAATAAAAATGGGGCCGATGCATAACCACCCACACCTAAAACGAATTCAGGTTTCATTTTTTGAATCAAGATGACCGATTGAACAAAACCAATCGTGATCGAAACTAAGTTTTTCAATTTCTTAATCACATTACCGCTTAAATTCAGCGGGCCGCTACGAATTAAATGTAGAGTCAGCTTTTCTTTAGCCATGATTTTTTGTTCAAGGCCCGTTTTCGTTCCGACGTACTGAACGGTATACTGGGGATCAAGTTCTTGAATCGCGCGGCCAATGGCAATAGCCGGGTATATATGCCCTCCGGTTCCGCCACCTGCGATCATGATATATTTTTTTTTATTCATATAATTCACTAGTGAATTTAATCATTGAGTTCAACGTTCAGGATCGTACCGAACAATAGGCTTAAAATAATTAAAGAACTGCCACCATAACTTAGAAACGGCATCGTTAAACCCTTAGTCGGCAGTAAGCCCATAACAACGCCGACGTTAATAAACACCGAAATCGCAAAAGTTAACGTTAATCCTAACACCAATAATTTTTTAAATTGATCTTCAATCGCTAAAGCAATTTGAAAACAGCGAAACACGACAAATCCATAAAGACCCAACAAAGCGCAAAGACCAACAAACCCCATCTCTTCACTAAAGACGGCCATTGTAAAATCAGTGTGCGCTTCAGGTAAGAAAAATAATTTACCTTGTCCTTGTCCTAAACCCTGGCCCGTTAATCCGCCCGAGTGAACTGACAACATACTTTGAATCACTTGAAAACCTTTTTGCGCCGGATCTGACCACGGATCTAAAAAGGCTTGAACGCGCGCGCGACGGTAAGCCACATTCCAAACAATAAAATACAACGCCGGAATAGCCGCGATGCCCGCACCGACTAACCACTTTAAATTTAATCCTAATGTAAATAAAATCGCGACGCCCACAAGACTGATGATCATGAAGCTTCCGAAGTCAGGCTGCTTTAATAAGACAGCTAACGGAACCGTGATCATCAAAAAAATCCAGCCCCATTTTAAATTCTTCAATTGATTTTGATGACGGCACGCAAGACTTGCTAATAAAAAACTGAACGCAATTTTTAAAAGTTCAGCCGGTTCAAAGCGCAAACCAAATGGAAGTTGAATCCAACGTAAAGCTCCACCCACACGAACGCCCACATGCGGAATAAAGGTCGCACATAGCATCACGAAAGCGGCCGGCCAAACAGCCCAACCCCATTTTCTAAATAATTCAGGTGGAATTTGAATAACGCCAACAAGCGTGATCACCGCTAAAAGCGTAAACAGCAACTGCCGCTTAAAAAAGAACAGCCCATCGCCATAAGATTCAGTCGCGAATATATAGCTTGAGCTGTAAACTTGAACCAACCCTATTCCGAATAAGGCGATGATCGAAAGAAATAAACTAGAGGATAAAAATTTGGTCTTCAAGTGACCTCAATGTCGTATGAGTTAGAAGGGTTAACTAGACTAAGGCCTTGCATAGCCTTAGTGAAGATCGTCCTGCTATCCCGCGATATTGGATTAAAATATCACTTAAATTTTTTGACGATCTCTTTAAAATAATCGCCTCTCTCTTCGTAGCTGTCAAACATATCGAAGCTTGAACAACCCGGAGACATAAGCACGATATCGCCAATTCTAGACTTTTGGTAAGCAATCAACACGGCTTCTTCAAACGTACCGATTAAGTATGTTTCACTGAAATCGCCTAAGTCACGATTGATACGCTCTTTGGCTTCACCCACTAAGATCAAAGTTTTCACCTTGCGCTTAACGATGTTTCTTAAAGGTTCGTAATTTAAGTTCGTGTCTTTACCACCCGCGATTAAAATCACGTTTTCATCGAACACGTCTAAAGCCCTAAGAACGGCGTGAACATTCGTCGCCTTCGAATCATTGTAGAATAAAACTCCGCCCACCTTACGAACGTACTCAAGGCGATGTTTGATTCCTAAGAAAGAGTCGATCGTTTTCTGAACGGCTTCGTGGGTCGCGCCGTATTCACGCGCAAGCAACAAGGCTGCCATTACGTTTTCAATCGAATGTTTACCCTTCATTTTAATGTTTTTGATGCTGAATGTTTCGATTTCAGGACCTGTACGGATGCGAAGTTCATCGCCCACGTTCACGGCTCCACCAATGTTCATGATTTGTGGTTCTAACGCTGGTTTTCTAGAAAAGTAGAAAATTCTTCCGCGCTGAACCGCTGGATCACGAGCTAATTCAACAACAGCGTTGTCATCGGCATTTAAAATAGAAGTTGAGGCTTGATTCGTATTTTTAAAGATACGACGTTTTGCATTCACGTACTCTTCCATTGATCTGTAACGATCTAAATGATTTTCAGCTAAGTTTGTGAAAACGATATTTGCTGGGCTAAATTCATTCACGTGTTCTAACATGAAGCTAGACATTTCGGCGATGACAACTTTAGCCTTTTTATCTTCTAATAAATAAGAAGTAATCGGGTTTTCATTGGCTCCGCCAACCCATACGTCGATTCCGCTTTCACGTAACATCGCTTGCGCTAAACGCGCGACGATTGTCTTGCCGTTGGTTCCGGTAATACCTACGATGGGCTCTTTGATAAGGCCCGCGCTGAATTCAAATTCGCCCGTGATTTTTACGCCTTGTTGCCTAGCGTATTCAAAGATTTTTAAATGCGGAGCCACACCTGGCGACAAGATCACTAAATCTTGCGACAAGAATGTTTTAGGAGAATGCGATCCCAATTCAAATTTAATATTTGTGTAACCGTCTAATTGATCCAAAGTATTTGATAACTCTGGTTTTGACTTGTGATCCGTCACCGTCACTTGAGCTTCGTGCTTTGTTAAGAATTTAGCTAACGCAACGCCTGTTTTACCAAGGCCTACGATTAGAATCTTTTTATCTTTTAATTCTGAAACTTCTTTCCACATACTGACACAAGCCTTTCGCTAATTAGAACCATCGCACCACCAACCGGTGATCACGTTTAATATCACACTTAAATATCTATCTTAATTTCAAAGTCGCAAGGCTAAGCATTGCCAATAAGATTGAAATGATCCAGAAACGCACGATAATTTTCGTTTCTGTCATTCCACCTAGTTCGAAGTGATGGTGAATGGGCGCCATCTTGAAAATCCGTTTGCCCGTTAGCTTAAATGAAATCACTTGTGTAATAACAGATAAGGCTTCAACCACAAAAATTCCGCCCAAGAAAACCATCAAGATTTCATTTTTAGTAAAGACCGCCATGGCCCCTAAAAATCCGCCCAAACTTAAACTGCCCACGTCACCCATAAAAACCTGAGCGGGGTACGTATTAAACCATAAAAATCCTAAGCCACCCGCAACCATCGCGGCCGCAAGCGGCGCTAATTCACCGGCACCGACGATGTGTTGAATTTGCAAATACTCGGCAATTTTAAAGTGACCTACGACATACGCAAACAAACCTAATGTTGTCGCGGCAACGATCACCGGAACGATCGCCAATCCATCAAGACCATCCGTTAAGTTCACCGCGTTCGCCGTACCGACGATCACAAGACCACCAAAGATCGCGTACCAAACACCCAAATCTAAAACGATCGATTTCACGAATGGAACCGTCACCAAAGTATTTAAATTATGGAATTTAATTAAATATAAAATTGTCGCGATCGAAATGAAGAATTCACCCGCTAAACGAATTTTTCCAGATAAGCCCTTCGTATTTTTCTTTGATACTTTTAAGTAGTCATCGATGTAGCCGATTAGACCGAAACCCCAAGTGATTAGAACCGTTGCTATAACCATCGGGTTTAAAATATCGATCCATAATAATAATGGAACGATCGTACTAAATAGAATTAACCATCCACCCATTGTCGGTGTTCCGGCTTTTTTTTGATGCGTCTGCGGGCCATCCGTACGGATCGATTGCCCAAAATGCTTCTGTTTTAATTTCTCAATAAAAAACGGACCCCAAATCAAACACAGAAAGAATCCGGTGAAGAAAGAGATAAAAGTTCTGGCAGTAATGTAACGGAAAACATTGAAGCCGGGGATCTGATCAGCGAAAGAATAGAGCCATTGATAAATCATTTTTTCAGTTGTAGCACAAAGAGCTGCTAGAACTCAAGAATTATTTCATAAGTTATTGAAATAATTGAGTAATTTTAAAATAAAGCCGTAATTTTGTCTTAAATAGCTTCAAAACTGCGATAAAAACGCTATTTTTAACCATAAAATCCTATTTTTTAATATTATTTACCACAAAACCCTTGAGTTCTTATATTTTTGACCGAATATACCTATATGGAAGCAAAAAAAAACCACAAAACACTACAAAAAAAACCACAAAACACTAAGTCTTTATTACTTCCCCCACTCATTTTTGCCGCCCAAAATAAGTCTGAAGAGGCGTGGATTACTTCACTTAAGAAGAAAAAATTAATTCGTAAAATTGGCCCGCGTCTTTACACCTCGGTTAGCAAAGTCGACGAAAAAAATTTAGTGCGCGGTCAATGGGCCCAAATTATCAATCATCTTTATCCCGAAGCTTTGCTAAGTCATCGCAGCGCTTTAGAATTTAAACCTTCAAATGAAGATATCGTAGTATTAACTAGTACCACAAATCGCCAGGTCAAATACCCAGGGCTTACCTTAAAATTTGTTCGTGGTCCTGGTCGTCGATCTGATGAAAATAAGTTTTTGAATTTCTACACATCTTCTGAAGCCAGAGCTTATTTAGAAAATTTCATGGTTAGCAAAAATACCCATTGGAAAACTTTACCGACTGCCGAATTAGAACAAAAACTAGAAACGCTATTACAAATTAAAGGCGAAGAAAAATTAACCGAGCTACGTGACAAAGCGCGCGAAATTTCTAATGCATTTGACTGGCCTAAGCCATTTTCCAAACTAGATCAAATGATCGGAGCACTTTTAGGTACCCGCGATGCTCAATCACTAGAATCACCTTTAGCCAAAGCCCGCGCGCAACAAAAGCCTTTCGATATCGAACGCGTGAATCGCTTTGATATATTATTTTCTGATTTAAAAGCAAATCCCTTAAAAGAAGTGAAAGAATCTTTTTTGGATCACGATCATTTTCGCAACAAAGCTTTTTTTGAATCTTATTTTTCAAATTATATCGAAGGCACCACTTTTGAAATCGAAGAAGCTGAAGAGATTATTTTTGATAAAAAAATTCCCGCAGATCGTCCCAAAGACGCGCATGATATCGTCGGAACTTTCAATATCGTTTCAGATCCAAACCAAATGCGTCAGCTACCCCATAGCCCGCAAGAACTAGAAGATCTGATAAAGACAAGACATGGCCTTTTAATGGAAAATCGTCCTGAATCTTTTCCTGGAAAATATAAGATGAAACCAAATCGCGCAGGCGATACTCACTTTGTTCATCCGCAAAATATTCAAGGTACCTTAGAGCAAGGTTTTCAGCGCTACCAAAACTTACCTGAAGGGTTACCGCGCGCCATTTTTATCATGTTCTTAATCGCCGAAATTCATCCCTTTACCGATGGCAATGGACGCATTGCTAGAATTATGATGAATGCCGAACTGTATGCCGCCAAACAATCAACGATTATCATCCCCAACGTTTACCGCGACGACTACCTTTTGGCATTACGCGCCTTAACCCGCAGAGATCGCCCCGACCCTTATATACGCATGTTAGCCCGGGCTCACCGATTTTCATCGATCCAGTTTACAAATTATAAAAAAGTTTTAAGCCAAATTGAAAATATGAATTGGTTTCGTGAATCAAGCGAAGCCAAATTAGTAGAATGACAATTGCTATTGATTTTAGGGATTTGCCCGGTGTATGTTCGGCCCATGAAAAAAACTAGCAGTCGCTCTAAAAAAGAATTAGAAAACTTTTCGTTAGGTCAAGCCAGCACAATTTACCCAACCGAATACGCTCCTGAAGTACTAGAAGCCTTCGACAATAAAAATCCGGCGCAAATGGCGTGGACTACTTTTATCTGTACTGAATTCACTTCGCTTTGCCCGAAGACGTCTCAACCCGACTTTGCAAAGGTGTACATCAACTACATCGCCGACAAAAAAATGGTCGAAAGCAAATCTTTAAAAATGTATTTATTCAGCTTTAGAAATCATGGCGATTTTCATGAAGACTGCATCCAAAAAATTTGTAACGACCTGGTGAAATTAATGAAACCAAAATACATCGAAGTCATCGGTGAATTTACCCCACGTGGTGGCATCGCGATTTACCCTTTTGCTTCAGATTCTAATTCAGATAAAATGTTTAAAAATCTACGCGAACAACGCATGATGAATTACGCTCCGGGAAAATATTCGGTGAAATTAGATCGTCTTTACTAAACGGTCTGTTTTATAAAGCTGACCAAATTACTGAGCAACTCCAGAAATAAATGCTTTACGAATGGCTTTACCACACAAATAAGACGCCCAGCCGGTGCTCATATCGTTCACGCCGGTCGAAGTGTTGTACCTAGATATAATTCCGTAATATTTTTTATCGCTACTGATCCACGGATAAAATCCAAAATTTCCAATAGCACTGAAAGAGCCATCGCTGGTCGCATCGGCTTCGACCCAGTGGCCATAAGAATAATTCCAAGCCAGTGCCATCGGGCTTGCCACCGTATTACCAGGGCACACACTTGGAGCCGTACAAACCGATCACTGGTAACCGTATAGCTTGAATTCGAAACTGCGTTTTCACAATCTAAGACCGTTACCGACGAATTGCAGGCCGAGCTTGTAAAGGTTGAATATCCCGCCGACATCTTTAAAAACTTGTCACTGACTGTATCGACAGTGCCATTTAATCTTTGCACAACATAAGCACCAAACAACCACTAAGACGACGAACCCACAGGAACTGTCGTCGCCCGTGTAACTGTGCCATTTCCAGTTGAACCCGAAAGCAAAGCTCCTGACGACTGATTGCCAACTTCATAGTAAAATAAAAAGCTGTCAACTAGAGTACCGCAACTTACGAAATAAAAGACTTAATACTGATATCTTCGTCAATATGTGGCCAATGAATCCCGTAACCAGACGGGGTAATTTCAAAAGTACTACGCTGTTCTGGGGTCGCAGAAATCAACCGCGGAAACCAAGATAATGGAATTGCTACGACTCTTCCATCGTTAATTTCAGCCGTTATCATTTCGTCATTGATCGAAACTTTCGATATAGCTAAATCGGAAAAATTAATTTTACTAGCTGTTTGACTCATGCCATTCCCCGTTTCGACCTACAACATGTATGTGCGCGGGCTCTTCTCCTTCATTAGAATAGAAGAAAAATCTAAAACCATTTTTTCTTAAAATTGTAGGCATTTCCTTTTCCATCCTCTCGAACTTAGGATCAAAGCTAACACAATATCTATAACTGGCAAAAATGGTCACAGCGTCAGAATTATTACAGGCGAAATAACGTCTTAGTTTTGCTATATTTTTCTAAGTTGAAACCAACCCTAACTCTCTGGGAGTCTGAATGAAACGACTTGCACTTACTTTACTGTTTGCTCCACTTTGCGCATTCGCCCAACAGTCTAGCTCAGTCTGTACACCGATTAGCGATTCATCATTAGACGCCGGTCAAGGCGATTTAATCAGCCAAGTTAAATCCTTACAAATCGTTGATTCGAAAATGGACGGATCCTTTACGACGAAATTAGTTGTAAAGGGTATGTTGGGAATTGAAGTAGCTAATCGTGACGAAACCGAAAAAGAACACGTCGAGCTTTACACGGTTAAAGAAAGAAAAGACGGCATGATGTTCGAACTGCAAGGTGATAAAAAGAATAGTTTCGATTTCACGTCAGTGATGTTTCAGTTTGGAAGCCCCGAAGTGCAGACCGCAGGCCCGATCCCGCCGGGAACTTACAATCAAGTGGTCTCTTTAGCTTTTATTGATTCAAATCTATATTATAAAAATGCATCGCCGATGACGGTTAAGAAAATCGCTTTTCAATGTAAAACGACTTACTCGTATTAAGCGTTTACTTTTTTGTGGTCCAATTCAATGGATCACAAAATTCTACAAACCGCTCGGTCTCGGCCCCGCGTGATCCTTTGACCACGACGATATCTCCGCGACCTAAAGATGATTTTAATTTTTCGCCCAGCGATGAATCAAAGGTAGACTTGATCAGAATGTCTCCGCTAAAGCCAGATGTTCGAACGCCTTCTTCAAAATGTTTTGCGTCTTCACCGATAAAATAAATTTGCGCGAAACCGACCTTGCCGGCCTTTTCACCGATTTCACGGTGGGCGTTGATGGCTTCGGCCCCCAGCTCTTTCATTTGCCCAAAGACGCCGATTTTTTTTCCTTCAACTTTTAACAACGGTATGTTTTCTAAAAGAGCCGTCATACTATCTGGATTCGCGTTATAACCATCAAACAGTATTTCTGCACCGATCGCCGTTTGAATGAACTGGTTACGACCCCAAGCTGTTTTACATAGAGGAAGAGCGGCCCAAATTAATTCGGGCGGCATACGAACAGCGTACGCCAAAGTGGCCGCGGCCATCAGGTTCACCAAATTGTGCTTTCCGAAAATAGGAATATCCGCGTCGTTGGCTTTAGTGTTGATTAAGCCGCTGACGTGCATACCACGCATTGAAAGGCTATCAATCTGCATGTAAACATCGGCTTCATTATTTCGACTTGAAAATGAAAGCATACGTGAATCAGGAAATTTTCTAGCCACCGGATACATCATATCAAAAGTTAGATCTTGATCCTGGTTGAAAATACGTACGGTGTCTGGTCTAGATTCCATATAAATTTCAGCTTTAGCGTCCGCAATATTTTTTTGAGTTCCAAAGAATTCAATGTGGGCGGTTCCCACCATCGTACAAACCACATAATCTGGATCGGCAATTTGAACTAACTTTGTGATTTCGCCGGCATGATTCATACCCATTTCAACAACCGCAAACGCTGTATCCGGGGTAATTTCTAATAAAGTCATCGGAACACCCCAATGATTATTAAAACTGCCTTTATTGTAATGCGTTTTTTTAAATGTACTTAAAATTTGCGCCGTAAATTCTTTCGTTGTGGTTTTGCCATTTGACCCGGTGATCGCAATAATTTTTGTATCTAAAGTCTTACGATAACCGTGGGCAAATTCTTGAAGACCCGTTAAGGTATCGCCCACTTCGATGATCGATACCTTATCTTTTAAATCTGCAAATTTAGGATCTAAGCGATGCACCAATAAAGCCGCGGCTCCTTTTTGGACGGCCTGGTCTAAATAATCATGGGCATCGTAACTATCGCCTTTAAGCGCTACAAAAACTTTGCCGGTTAAATCGGCGCGCGTATCGGTCCCAATGCTATCAAAGTTCTGATGAACCGTTGAAAGAATCTTTCCGTTCGTCCAAGTCTTAATTTGCTCTAAGGTCCATTTCATAAAACACCTTTCATATATTTGATGCATTGGATGCGACTTCTATTTTCGGGTAGAGGAATAGCTGCGTCCCAGTCTTGATTATAAATAGTTGAAATTTGCTTCGCGACTTTATCGTTTGAAAAAATCAGCCCTAGCTCGCGGGCTTTTTGGGTTGAATTGTTCGAGAAATTCACTGATCCGATATACATCGCCTGACCATCAACTAAGATCATTTTCGAGTGCATGTAAGGAGTTTTCTCGGTTTCAGGGGCTGGCATCACGCGCACCTGTACTTTATCTTTTTCCATCTGTTGAATGTATTTGACGTTGTGGAATGGATTAAAATTTTTATCACACAGCGGAACAATAACACGAACTTGAATTCCTTTTTTCGCGGCCAAGACTAGCGCATCTTGAATATCGGCATCGCCAAAGTTTTCAACCTCTAGATCAATACTTTTTTTGGCATATCCAACTAATGCGACAATTTTTTCGCGCGAATTGATCGGGCTCCAAATTAAAAATGGATTCGTTAAATTCGGAGTGATCCCTTTTTTTTGAATTGCATTTTGCCAGTCGGCCTGAAACACCGATTCAACCTCAGAAACAACGGCCGCATCTTTCGTAACAATTCCGAAATCACGCGTTGTTTTATAATTTTTTGTTAAATTAATCGCTGTGACTAATGCGACCGAATGATCAACCGTCATCGACTTTTCATGAGTAATGCTAAATTTTGAAGTGCTTTTCAAAACGGGCACTTGATGCTTTAATAATTTTTTGTACGGATCTGAAAACCGACTTAAAAGCATACTTTTGCTATCTAAAATAACTTTAACTTCGACGCCATTTTTGTGGGCCTGAATCAAGGCTTCCACAACATCATCGTTTGTCAGATGAAACATTTTTAAGTAAACCGATTTTTTTGCGGTTAATATAGCCGTGATAAAATCACGGTGGCCATCAGCATCGGGTGTCACAATCAATTTTTCAACTTGCAAGGTAGGAATCGATGAAACAATCAGTGCAGCTTTTGCTTCACCCTGATTTTTATGAACAGGAGCCGGCGTGCATGAAAGTATAAGGGCGAATGCGGTCCCGAATAAAAAACGCATCTTACAAATACTTTCTAGCTACTTCAAAATCGCTGAAGTGTATTTTTTCGGTGCCGATGATTTGATAATCTTCGTGACCTTTTCCGGCGATTAGAATGACGTCACCCGACCTTGCTTGACGAATAGCGGCGGCAATCGCCCTTTCACGGTCAACTTCAATTTCATAATTTTTAAAATCAGCCGGCAATCCGTTTTTGACTTCAGTGACGATCGCTTCGGGCTGTTCAGTGCGTGGATTATCAGACGTCACAAAAACAAAATCACTTAATTTGGCTGCAATTTCAGCCATCAGCGGTCGCTTTGATTTATCACGATCGCCACCGCACCCAAAGACCGTAATAATCTGGCTTTTATTTTTTGCTAACGAACGAATATCGTTTAAAGCTTTTAAAACATTTTCTAAGGCATCTGGTGTGTGGGCATAATCCACAAAAACCGTTTTATCAGAGCTCGAATTTACTTTTTGTAATCGCCCCGGCACGCCTTCAAAAGTTTTTAATGCCTTCAAAGATTGTTCGATTGAAATTCCAAAAGATAAAGCCGCCGCGATACTAGCGACAGAATTATAGATCATGTGTAGCCCAGAAAGTGGAATCGTGGCTTCGACAGTTTCAATCGGAGTTTTTAACGAAAACTTAGTTTCACTGTATGTCATATCTAAGATACGAAATTGAAAATCAGCATCTTTTTGCCCATACGTCCAAATCACCACAGGTTCTGCCACTTGCAGGCGACGGCCATAAGTATCATCGACATTCACCACCGCAAAGCGCGGTTTCTTTTTAGAAGCCCACATTAAATCCGTAAACAAACGTTGTTTGGCTTGAAAGTAATGTTGCATTGTTTTGTGATAGTCTAAATGGTCTAAAGTTAAATTCGTAAAAATAGCGGTGTTAAAATGAACACTGTCGGCCCGTTTCTGATCCAGTGCGTGCGACGACACTTCCATTGCGACGGCCACGGCTCCATGATCAATGAAATCACGTAAGCGTTTTTGCAAAGTCACTGGGTCGGGAGTCGTCATTTCAGACGCCCATAAACGATCTTGAATACGGTGATTGACCGTACCCATAACGGCCGTCGGCTTTTTAAAAGTATTTAAAATATGTTCTAAAATATAAGTGATTGAAGTTTTCCCGTTTGTACCGGTAATTCCGAAGCAAAATAATTCATCCGACGGAAAACCGTAAAAATTCGCCGCTAACTGATCTAAAGCTTCGCGCGAGTTTGAAACCGTAACTACAAGTCCGTTGTAATACTCAGGAATATTCTTTTTATTCTCAACGACCAGCGCAATAGCACCCGCTAAAATGGCCTGATCAATAAATTGATGACCATCATTTTGCACGCCTTTTATGGCAATGAACACACCATCAGGAACGACTTGCCGGGCATCAAAGTAGACACCAGCGACCTCGTGCTGTAAAACAGGGTTCAAATCGTTCGAATTTAAATTAAAATTTGAGAATAACTGCTGCAGTTTCATCGTTTCTTAGACTAATTGTTGATTTTAAAACTAACAAGATTAAATTAAAAGAATGTCTGAACAATTACGTACATGCGGCCCATTACAAGCGATCGAGTTCTGCGAAAACCATGACGGAAAATGGATTGTCCTTTTCCATGGTTTCGGAGCCGATGCTAGCGATTTAGCTAGCTTAAAAGATCACTTTCAATTTGATAAACCTAGCAACTGGCTGTTTCCAAATGGCCAACACTCGGTCGATATTGGCGGTGGCTACACGGGTCGCGCCTGGTGGAAAATCAAAATGACCGAACTTCAACCCGGAATGGATTGGACAAATTTACGCCCTGACGGAATGGATCAAGCCGTGGCTTTGGTGTTCAAAATGATGGCCTCGATGAAATTTCAATGGAAAGATTTAATTCTAGGCGGATTTTCGCAAGGCGCGATGCTAGCGACAGAAATTTTCTTGAAAGCTCCCGAAACACCGGCTGGTTTAATTTGCATGTCGGGCACACTTTTAAGTGAATCATTATGGTCAGGCTGGGCTCAGGCGCGAAAAGGATCAACCATTTTCATGTCTCATGGAGAAGCCGACCAAGTTTTACCTCATAAAGGATCAATCGCTCTACAAAAGTTTTTCGAGAAAAACGAGATCAAAACACAGTTCGCTTCATTTCGCGGTGGACATGAAATTCCGTTAGTCGTTCTTAATAAAATGACGTCGTACATCAAGGAGCGGTTGTAAAATGAGTTTTGCAATCGAAGCCAACAATTTAGGGCGCACGTATAAAACGTATTCTAAAAAAGAAGGAATTCTTAATTCATTGAAAGGTTTTTACAGCCGTGAATACACCGAGAAAATCGCACTGCAAGGAGCCAATTTACAAATCGAACCCGGAAAAATTGTAGGCCTTGTCGGAGCTAACGGTGCTGGCAAAACAACGTTACTTAAAATTTTATCAGGTTTGATTTATCCCACATCCGGAACCGCAACCGTTCTTGGTTTCGAACCGTGGAAACGTCAAAATGAATTTTTAAAACAAATCAGTATTTTACTAGGCCAAAAAAATCAATTGTGGTGGGATATCACTCCCAGCGATAGTTACGCTTTATTAGCTAAAATTTACGACCTTGATTTGATCCAAGCGCGCAAGCGTGTTGATGAACTAGCTAGCCTTCTTCATTGTAGACATGTTCTAGATACGCAACTGCGTCGCTTAAGTTTAGGCGAACGCATGAAAATGGAAATCATTGGTTCACTATTACATTCTCCTAAAGTTTTATTCTTAGATGAACCAACTATTGGCCTAGATATCGTTGCGCAAAAAGCAATTCGTGATTTCTTAGAAACCTACGTGAAAGAATTTAAACCTGCCATCATTTTGACTTCACATTACATGGACGATATCGCGCAGTTGGCCGACCAGTTGTTGCTGATGTCGCAAGGTCAAATTGTCTATAACGGCACGGTTGACGAATTTATGCAAAGTTCGGATTTAAAAAAGAAATTGATCTACCGATTTACAAATTCGCTAGAAGAAAAAGAAATTATTTTCAGCTCGGCCGAACTTTCAAAAGTTTTGGCACAAATTGTAGCTGAGGGCGACATCACGGATATAAAAGTTGAAGAGGTTAATTTTGAGGAAGTCATTCATCGCTTTTTGGCGAAGGAACATAGCGTTCTGTAAACTAGGTATCGTCACGAACCTAGAGTATAGATTTAATTTTATAGTCGACGCCTTTGTTCAACCGATTTTAACGGTTGGTATCGAAGTGTTGCTATGGCTTGCTATTTTCAAAACGGCTGAATCGGCGCAAATTGGTGGCTTCTCGCGCGAATCTTATTTGGCTTATGCCGTATGGGCGCCTTTCTTAGGGCGAATCGCAATCAGCTGGATGTATGAATCTATGATGGTCGAAGAAGTGGGTTCAGGCAGTATCAATACAGTTTTAACCCGCCCGATCAGTTTTTTCGAATACTATTTAAGTCAGATGATGGGATACAAGCTGATCACCACCATTTTTTCGCTTTTAATTCCGATTACCGCTAGTTTCTATTTTGATTTACCCGTTCAGTACTTGAAAATTCCTTTAGCGTTGTCTTTGGTGATCTTTTATTTATTTTTAGTTCACACCATGAGCTTTATTATTTCAACTTTAGGTTTTTTCTTAACCCGCGTTCGTTCGTTTACTTTAGTTAAAAATTTAATTCTATGGTTATTAAGTGGAGAACTTGTTCCCATCGATCTTATGCCAGCCGTGATGAAAAAGTTTTTCTTAATTATGCCTTTTTCTTCTGGCGTTTATATTCCGTTAGCCTATATCACCGGGCGGGCCGACATCGAATTAATTCTGATCGGCTTTAGAAATGTCAGTATTGGTTTAGTTATTGCCGGCACAGTTTCTTATTTCTTTTGGAAGCGCGGATTACACGAATACACAGGAACCGGAGCTTAGATGATAGCTAACTTCATGTTCAACGCTAAAAAATATTTAAGCCTTTACAAGGCATTCTTTAAAGCCAGCGTCGTCGCTGATCTAGAGTTTCGGCTTAATTTTGTGTTACTCGTCTGTTCAGAATTTATTTGGTACTCAACACAGTTGGTTTTGTTTGAAGTTTTGTACCGCCATACAAATATCATTGGCGAGTGGAACATTCATCAGATGCGCGTATTTATTTTCTTGGTTCTATTTGTCGATTCGATTTACATGATCTTATGGGATTCAAATTTTAGTGCCTTTACTGAAAATGTGCGAAAGGGCACGCTTGATCTATTATTGGTCAAGCCCGTTAACTCAATGTTCATGCTTAGTTCTCAGAAAATTTCGATTTCTCATATCCCTTGCTTGTTTATCACGGGTGCTGGTTTCTTATGGGCCGTGGCACAGATTCCAGATTTTAATTACTGGAAGCTTTTCTGGTTATTCATTTTAGTTCCAGCGGGTTTATCCGTTATTTTTGCCGGTCGATTTGCTTTGAACTGTTCAGCCATCCTATTTACCCGCGCCGATTTCTTGCAGTATCTTTGGTATTCGATGTTTCGTTTGGGGCTACGCCCGGACGCAATTTATTCAGGATTTTTACGATTCTTACTTATATTTATAATCCCTTTTGCAATGATCGCTTCGATTCCCGCACGCATTTTACTTGAACCCATCAATTACGGCTTTTTAACGTGGGCTTTAATTTTACCAGTCTTACTTATAACGGGAGTTCGAAAATATTGGAGCTATTGCTTAAAACAATATTCAAGCGCCAGCAGCTAGACTCGTCAGACCTTCTACGCAAACCTAGCTCGGTCCATGAAGACAGTGACTGAACTGTCTTTGAAGTTCTAAATCTTTAATTAACTTCGACCGGCGACTAACAAGTTTTGAAGTTGCCTTTTCTGCCAACGATGTCGGAATTCCCGCTTGCAATAAAGCCGCATTCAACTGCTCAGGCTTATACAAACACATCAAATTTAAACCATTCACAACATCGGCAAAGGTTAATTTTTCAATAATTTTTGTGGGCGTTTTGTTGATAAATTGAAAAACAACTTTTGTTTTTTGAGTTGTCGGATCATCACCTCTTGAATCCGTATAGGTCTCTGACATTGTGCCCGACATTTTATCGATTTCATACGATGACATTCCCTTAATTGAATCTGAAACGCCTAAACCGACGCCGACGTCGATATAGATCGGAATCACCTTAACTGTTTTTGTTTTGTCTTCAGCGCGCTCTTTAGTAATCAGTAAACGCGTATTATTCATCGGCAAATCATTGTTGCCGACCCAAATCGACATCATAAACTGCTGACGTAGCACTTCATTATTCATGTGGTTTGGTTCATCAAAACGCCAAGGGCCTACTTCAATCGCGTCGATATCTTCAATTACAGACCCTTCGGTGAAGGTAACCGTTGCGATCTTAGATTCTTTTGATTCATCGAACGTAAAGTTTTTATCCGTTGAAGTGTACAAACCTTTTTTAAATTCAGCTAGCTGGGCCCCTGCTAAAACTGTTCCGTCATTTAACTTCATCGCGCTAACGACACCCATTGGATCTTTGATTGCCGTATTCCAAGCTTTCTCTTTGACCTTAATGCCAAGCACGGTCACTTTCGTGTTCGTTTGCTTACGGCTATTAAATTCAGTGATAAACTTGCGGTCGTATTTCATTTCCACTTGGCTAACGAAGTCAATTCGCGGAGTTAAAATACCCGCCGCGCGGAACAGTCTAGAATTAAAAGGACCCGTGTGGGATTCGGGACCAAATTTTAATTTTAGCTTTTGATCGCCGCATAGAATTTTTAAACCGGCTTTAAAACCATAGCCTGTTTTTGGTCCCGCATAAGTACACACTTGTGCATTCGGGCTAAATAAAGGGCTTCGAACTAATTCTTTCGAATACGCTTCGGGCGATAGCGAATACTCTTGCTGTATCGGCAACTGCGATGCCGAAGTCGGCAGAACAACTTCAGGTCTTTGCAAATGCGAAAGTAGACTAATAGGCGCGGTCAAAATTTCAAGTGATTCTTCTTTCGAAGAATACGAGCGATTACGTAAAGCATTCAGCAAATTGACTAAATCAAAAAATCTGGGCTCTGATCGGATATCTGTGATCGATTTGTGACTGGCTTCAAGTTCATCAATAAATTGCAATGCCACTTTGATTGATTTGAAATAATCTTTTTTTAGACCGTACGTTGCTGACAAACCTTCTTGCTTCGTTTGAATCTCGGTCAACCACTCTTTCAATTGATCTATTTTTTCAAATCCATCCAATTGAATTTTACGATACTTAATTTGATCTTCTTCTTTTTTTGAAGTGTCGCCGGCTTTTAAGCTAGCCGCTAAATCAATCACTTCAACATTTTGCTCTGACATCGCAACTGAAGACGAAACCATTCGCTGGGCCACTTGATTCTGCGAACTGGCACAGCCTGCCCCGATCACCGTAACGATAGTTAACACTAGAAACATTAGGCTATTTTTTATTTTAGTATGACTCATCCATTTAGTATGACAAAGTCACGGCGTATTCTCAATTGGACCTACGTCCGAAGACGCAAACAAAGAAGAAAATCTTGTTCCAAAAAAAATTTACTTTGATTCGCTTTCTAAAAAATCAAGCTCGCGACCGTAGGTTTCTTTTAAAACCCATAAGGCCGCAAAACCCAACGTAAATACGACTGAACCGATAATCAGGACACATTGAATAATAGTGAAATGCGGTTTAATAAAAAGGAAAGTCGAAGCGATAATCATACCCGACCCACGCACAAAGTTTGGAACACTTGTTGCCACCGTTGATCGAATATCGGTACCAAATTGTTCGGCGGCCGTCGTCACTAACACGGCCCAGTAACCTGCCGTAGTTCCTAAGATTAAACATAACAAATAAATGAAACCTGGAGTTGCACCAACCGCTTGCGAGTAAACAAGCATGGTGACAAACGCAATCGCCAAGTAAAGCGCGATTGCCTTTTTTCGACTTTTCAACCATTGCGATAACAAGCCACTGG